>JBAVQO010000363.1:0-3486 GCA_049694135.1 Gillisia sp.
CCATTTGCAAAGATTTTGAAAGACAACAAGACATATACAATAGGAGTTCTTATTCCTTCAATCACCAATAACTTTTTTGCTCAGGTTGTTAACGGAATAGAAATGAAGGCGAGTGAATTAGGATACAAGATTATAATTTGTATCTCGAACGAATCAGTTGAAAAAGAAGCGGAAGGCGTCAGGACTTTTATAAATGCTCAAGTGGACGGTCTGATAATTTCCTTGTCTGAAGAAACACAGTCTACAAAAGAGATTCAGCATTTAAAGAATATAAAAAACGATGGAATTCCGATTGTCTCTTTTGATCGACTGTGGAATAATATTGATATTGACAAAATTTCTATCAGAGATGATTTTCATTCAACGGTTGCAGTGAAGGATTTGGTACAAAGAGGATGTAGTAAAATTGTTTTTGTTTCAGGAATACCTTTTACCAGTGTAAGCGTCAAAAGAGAAGAGGGTTATTTAAATGCTGTTAAGAGTTTAGGACTGAATTCTCTTTGTTTGAAATACGAAAAAGTACTTCCCAAAGACGAAATCCTGGAATTGGCACGATTGAAAAAAATTGATGCCGTTCTCGCTTCGGACGAATTCACGGCTATCTCAGTTATGAGATGTTTATTGACGAACGGGTTTAGAATTCCCGAGGATATTTTGGTGATAGGTTTTTCTAACGGTATTTTGGGAGAAAACTTTATTCCTTCGTTAAGTGTAATAGATTCTAAGGCGATGATGCAGGGAGAACTTGCTTTAGAAACTCTGGTAAAAAGAATCAACGGTAAATTGCCCTTAGGAAGGATAGAAATTACGATCAATGCAGAAATTATACACAGAGAATCTACTAAAGTCAGGAACTGAAGCTAAGGGATCGTTCGGAAAGAGTAATCTTTCGGGAACTGGAGCTATACATGGTCAAAAATCAACTTAAATATTTTCTCCGTATTTTATCGATCCAAAAAGGAATGCTACAGTACCAGGAGTGTCTCATTGCTGTACCAATTTTGGGACTGTTAGCTGAAAAATTTAAAATAAACGCGCTAACGCGCCAAAAAGATAAAACGGCTGGCATTTTTTTATTTTTTTTATCTTTTCTCTTATACCTTTCCTTTATGTTTTCAGTTTTTGCCTCCTATTAAAGGGAAAAAGAGGTAAAACGGTATCAATTAGCTGAAAACGGTGATTCCCCTGCCGAAAGACGATGTTATTCCTCTTATCATTATACTTTAAACACAATTCCATCGCTTTTTTGTTGGGGATTATGGTTCCATAATTCTTTTTTACCTCCAGGAGATGGTGCTTTAGTGCACAAACTTTAAGCCTGGAAGCTGTGGATGGAGAAATGTTAAAGAGTTTACAGGCGCCAAGTACGGAAACAGGTGCCGGTGCTTCTTTCCAATTAAAGTGAGGAGAGAGAAAATGATAGGTGCTGCCTTTTATCTGCACGCTTTTCTTTCTTCTTACTTTTCTCCAGAAATCTTTATGCAGATACGCATAAAGAATGGCCCCGGTGATAGCTTTGATGTTTCGGTAGGTATAGAAAGTAACCGGAAAAGCCGTTCTTACTTTCCAGTTATTCTCTTTTCGGATCCTGTCAAACGATTTAATGATGTAGTATCCTGTTTTTGCATTGTACTGTAGCCACCCCTTCTCTACCAGGAACTTTATGTAGCCAAGGGTGGTTCTTCGCGAGCGGATCTCTTCAATATATTCTATAGCTATCAGTTCCTGATGACTCAGCCTTGCCTTTCCGGATCGGAAGAGCAGCTTCAGGGACAATAAGAACTGAAGCTTTCTTGCATAGCCCCTTTGCTGGGCATCAATAAATAGCTGTATGGGAACCGATAGTTCTGGACTCATTTCTTCCTGCTCTTTCTATGGCGGTTTATAAACTCCCTGATGTCCTTTAGCCGATAATAGATCTTCCCTTTTACCTGGGAATATTCAATGAGGCCTTCGGTTCTCCAGTTCTGAGCAGTTTTGGCACTGATCTTAAACAATTGGATAAAATCCGCATTATCCAAGAGAAGATCTTCATCCTGCAGTTGCCGGATATTGACGGCGCTTATCAGCTGATCTATTTTAGCTTCCAACGCGTGGAGACTTACCAGAAAGCGTATGTCATCTTTCATAATATATAGAGTATTTAGGTCACTTTCTCTTCTGTAGACTCAATAGTTCATCTTATCGGGATCCTTCTCAGACATTCGTTTCTTCTCCAGGATCAGGGGTTTTTTCTCAGGGGGCTCCATAAGGGCCATAAGCATTCCTGCGGTGGGTTTGGTTTGTGTTTTCTCGATGTCTTTCAAAATGGCAATGACCCCATTGATCCTCTTTTTGATGAAATTTTCAATAGTTTGCATGTGCGGTCCCAGATCATCTGTTGGAGCAATCCCATTGTGTTCAAAAAACTCCAACATCAGCAGCAAGGTCATTGATCTAGATTTTGAAATTGCTCTGCTGTAGTTGCCAAATTTCTTTGCGATAGAGGCTTTGATGCTTATGGTCACGAACCTCTCTTTTTCGTATCCTTTATCCATTTTTCTGTGAATTTTTTGCCGATGTCATTAAGATGCCGGCGTTATTAGACTAAAAATCACTGCTCAGCCTCTTTTAAAATCTCCGGAATAAATCTGCAAAGGCCTATGAAATGGTGCTTCACAGCAAAAGGGGGAATAGGAAACATCGCGAAGCGTGTTACCCTCTTGCTATTCCACTTTTGCCCCCCAGGGCAAAAATTTCATACCCTGCTTCTCTGAAACCCAAATAGGTTTACGGAGCAGGAAACTGCTTATATTATTTTTTTTAGAGATCGGTTATTGCGCGAAAGTCAAATCAAAAAAAGGAACAATAACACGTTAAAAGTTGCTGTGCTTCAGCTCTTTAAAAATAAATAAAAACTTGATTTAAAACGAACTAAGGGCTCTTTTTTATGGAAAATATTCTATGGATACGGATGTGGCTAAATGATGTTTCGAGGCACTAGCAAATCAGGTTAAAAACCACAATCAACAACAAAAAACCACAACTAAAATAACAGCCCATTTTCCTATTTACTTTCTTTACCCGGAGCGTTTTCCATTTTTCAGCATTTTAAAGCAAAAAGAGCGAATGGAATAGACATTTTCCAAAATCTTTATTTACTTCCTTCAGAGCCATCGCCGTTACCATTTTTTATTGCCGATAAATTTGGGATTTAGAATTAGGATAGGACGTATTGAAAAAGTATAAGCAGGAGCGAAAAGTTCTTCGAGTCCGGCTAATTTCTAAATCCCATAGCTTTGCATTTTATAAAAATGGAAACAAAACAGATGGCTTTGGTGGTACAATCCGGAAATGAAAGGAGCGGGTACTTTAGAAGAGATTCTTCCCAGAATGTGGATCTTTTTCTGAATTTTTAACATAGTTGAAAAAGCTTTTTATCCTGAGGTTATTTTTTGGAACACATTGAAAAGTCCATTTTCGTTCTCCTCTATCTGATATTCACCT
>JBAVQO010000364.1:0-1607 GCA_049694135.1 Gillisia sp.
GTGCTTGTCGTCGCGGCCGGTCGACCCGATCCGCGAGACCGCGAAGATGCCGGCGCCGTCGTCGGCGTACCGCTGCACCTGGGCACCGTCGGCCAGTGCCGGGTTCTGCGCCCGCAGGGACGACAGGGCCGCGAGGTGCCGGTAGAGCGGGTGCTTCGTCGAGTAACGGTCGCGGGAGCCCTCGGGCCCGGCGAGCACGTCCTCGGTGTTGTAGACCTCGACCTGGCTCGCGAACATGTCCTCGCGGGCCAGCTGGTCACCGCCGGTCCCGATGAAGCCCTGCTCGTCGCCGTAGTACGTGACCGGGTTGCCGCGCACCGTGAACATCAGCGAGTCGGCGAACTGCACCCGCTTGAGGTGCTCGGCCTCGGTCGTCGCCGAGTCCTTGAGGAACATCGCGACGCGTCCCATGTCGTGGTTCCCGAGGAACGTCGGCAGCTGGTAGGCGTTGCTGTCGGCATCCGTGTAGTAGTCGTCCTGGGCGAAGAAGTCGGCCAGGACGGAGGCCGGCTTGCCCTTGGCGAAGTCGACACCCTGCTGCTGGAAGCCGAAGTCGAGGGTGGCCTGGAGCTTCCCGGCCGTCGTGTACTGCGACATGACGGCCGGGTTGCCGTCGTAGACCTCACCGAAGGCGAAGAAGTCGTCGTTCCTGACCTTCTTGGCCTCCCCGAGGATGTCCGGGATGAACTTCTGCCAGAACTCGAGGTTCACGTGCTTGACGGTGTCGATGCGGAAGCCGTCGATGCCGAAGTCGACCCAGCTCTTGTAGATCTCCCCCATCCCGTCGACGACCTCGGGCCGCTCGGTGAAGAGGTCGTCGAGGCCGACGAAGTCGCCGTACGTCGAGGACTCACCGGCGAAGGTCGAGTCGCCCCGGTTGTGGTAGAGGTTCACGTCGTTGAGCCAGGCCGGGGTCTTCGCGGACTCGTCGCCCGGGTGGAGGAACGGCGTGTACGGGAACGAGACGGCGGGGTCGAGCTCCGGGAAGGGCTGGTTGACGACGTCGCGGTCGTCGAAGACCGTCCCGTCCGCCTCCTTGTAGGGGTAGTTCTTCTTCGAGCGGTAGGTGTACTGGCCCTCGCGGTAGTCGATGACGTCGGCGGTGTGGTTGGTGATGATGTCGAAGAAGACCTTCATCCCCTTCTTGTGCGCCGCGGCGATGAGCGTCTTCATCTCCGCGTTGCTGCCGAGGTGCGGGTCGATCGTCGTGAAGTCGGTGATCCAGTAGCCGTGGTAGCCGGCGCTCTCCTGCCCCGGCCCGCCCTGGACGGGCTTGTTCGTGAAGCTCGGGGTGAGCCAGATCGCCGTCGTGCCCATGCCCTTGATGTAGTCGAGCTTCTTCGTCAGGCCCTTGAGGTCACCCCCGTGGTAGAAGCCCTTGTTCGTCGGGTCGAAGCCCGTCGTCAGGGGGCCGCCGGTCAGGCCGCCACGGTCGTTCCTCGTCGAGCCGTTGGCGAACCGGTCCGCCATGACGAAGTAGAAGCGCTCGCGGGTGAGGGACTCCCGCAGGGAATCCTGCGCCAGTCCCGTATCGGCCTTGGCCGTGCCGCCGGTCAGCCCACCCGGGGTGAGGGTCGTCAGGTGCGTCTCGTCGTCGTAGCTGAAGG
>JBAVQO010000365.1:0-3805 GCA_049694135.1 Gillisia sp.
GTTTTGATAACGCAACGAAAGAGGAAGTTCAAAAACTTATAGATGAAAACCCTAAAGAACTGGAAGAAAGTTTTTATAAAAATGCTGCTTTCGGAACCGGTGGCATGCGTGGGATTATGGGTGCCGGAACAAACAGAATCAACAAATATACACTCGGAAAAAATACACAGGGAATTGCTAATGTGCTGAAAGAAGAGTTTCCAGCCGAAGAGTTACGGGTTGTCATCGCTTACGATTGCCGGAATAACAGCAAGGAACTTGCACGAGTGGTAGCCGATGTATTTTCAGCAAACAACATCAAAGTTTTTCTCTTTTCAGAATTAAGACCTACTCCGGAATTATCTTTTGCGGTAAGATATTTAAAATGTCACTGCGGAATAGTTCTAACCGCCAGTCATAATCCGCCAGAATATAATGGCTACAAAGTTTACTGGCGCGATGGAGGCCAATTGGTTCCCCCACAGGATGCCCAGGTTATAGAAGAAATTGAGAGTCTGGAATACACTAAAATTAATTTTGAAGCTAATAAGGATCTTATTGAATATGTAGATACCAAAGTAGATAAGGCGTTTATAGACGCTTCTGTAAAAAACGGCACTTTTGATACTTCTGCACAAGCAAGGAAAAAACTGAATATTGTTTACACTTCTTTACACGGAACTTCTATAAAGCTTATTCCTGAAGTTTTGAAAAAAGCAGGATTTGAAAATGTAAACATTGTAAAAGAGCAGGAAAAACCAGACGGTAATTTCCCAACCGTGAAATCGCCCAATCCGGAAGAGCCGGAAGCCCTTAAAATGGCGTTGGCACTTGCCAAAGAAAAGAATGCTGATATAGTTATCGGTACAGATCCCGATTCGGACCGGCTGGGAGTGGCAGTGAGAGATCTCGATGATAATCTTATCTTACTAAACGGAAATCAGACCATGCTCCTTATGACCTGGTTTCTTTTAGAAAAACAAAAAGCCAACAACGAATTAGATGCCAAATCTTTTGTTGCTTCTACCATTGTAAGCACTCCTATGCTGAAACTGCTTTCAGAAAATTATGGAGTGATCTATCAGGAAGTATTAACCGGGTTTAAATGGATAGCAAAACTCATAAAAGATCAGCCTGAACTTGATTTTGTAGGTGGTGGCGAAGAAAGTTTTGGATATATGGTAGGAGATTTTGTTCGGGATAAAGATGCGGTAACGGCTACCCTTCTTGCCTGTGAGATGGCTGCACAATTAAAAGAAAAGGGAAGTTCGGTTTATAAAAAACTTCTGGAATTATATACACAATACGGTCTTTATCGCGAAGAATTAATCTCTTTAGTAAAAAAAGGAATGGATGGTGAAAGACAAATAAAGAAGATGATGAAAGATCTTCGGGAACATCCGTTAAAGGAAATCGATGGCGAAAAAGTGGTAAAAATGGAAGATTACCAACATTCTGTTGCGAAGAATCTTACCGACAATTCCGAAAAAGTCATCAAGATCCCCAAATCCAATGTTCTTATTTATTATACAGAAAAAGGAACCAAAATAGCAGCACGCCCAAGTGGAACCGAACCGAAGATAAAATTTTATATCAGCGTTCATTCTCCTCTTGAGTCAATAGAAAACTACAACAGCGTTTATAAAAAACTTGGAGAAAAGATTTCCAGAATTAAAGCCGATTTAAAGGTAGAATAGCAGCTAATGACATATTTCAGAAAAATTCTCCAGTTCGCATTACCTTATAAAAAGTACGCGATCCTGAACATACTTTTTAATATTCTATATGCGCTTTTTAGCACGCTTTCTTTTATAGCCCTTATTCCTGTTATTAAGATACTTTTTGATAAGAGCGAGCGAGTTACCACCCAACCCGTTTGGAGCGGGATTGGACATATAAAGGATTATGCTATAGATTATTTCAATTATAATGTAAGTCAGCGGGTGAGTGAAAACGAGGTTTCTGCTTTAGTCTTTATTTGTGGTATCGTGGTATTCCTCTTCTTTCTGAAAAATCTTTTTGGTTATCTGGCTTCCTTTTTTATCACCTTTCTTCGCAACGGAGTTTTGCGAGACCTTCGCGATGCGTTGTATACGAAGATCTTGGAGTTACCAGTCTCGTATTTTTCAGAAAAGAAAAAGGGAGATATTATTTCCCGAATAACCGCCGATGTAAACGAAGTACAAACCTCGTTTTTATCTATTTTGGAAATGGTGGTCAGGGAGCCTCTTACCATCGTTTTTACCATTACTGCAATGCTTGTTATAAGCGCAAAACTTACCTTATTTGTATTCATTTTTTTACCTGTTTCCGGTTACGTTATTTCTCTTATAGGGAAACAATTAAAAAGACAATCTCATCGGGCACAGGCAGAAAATGGCCATTTTCTTTCAATAGTAGAAGAAACGCTCTCCAGCCTGAAAATCAAAAAAGGTTTTAATGCTGAAGACCATTTTCGGGACAATTTTCGTGAATCCACCAATCGCCTGAACAATATCTTAAACAGTTTGATCAATCGGCAGAACCTGGCCTCGCCCGCCAGTGAATTTCTGGGGATTTTTGTTATTGTAGTCATTCTTTGGTTTGGAGGAAAAATGGTACTGGTAGAAGGCAGCCTGAATCCAGCCTCTTTTATTTCATTTCTGGCCCTGGCGTACAATATCTTGACCCCGGCGAAAAACATATCTAAAGCTTCCTATAGCGTAAAAAAAGGAAATGCAGCTGCCGAACGAATCACCGAAGTTTTAGAAACGCCATCCACTATTTCAGATGTGCCCAATGCAATTGCTTTACAGGATTTTAGCAACCGGATAGAAATAGAGAATATCAGTTTTAAGTATGAAGATGATCTTGTGCTGAAAAATTTTAGCCTACAGGTTCCTAAAGGAAATACCATTGCCCTGGTGGGCCAATCCGGAAGTGGAAAATCTACAATTGCCAATCTGGTTACGCGATTTTATGATATCAACAAAGGTTCAATAAAAATAGATGGCCATGATATTAGAGAAGTTTCAAAATTTTCTTTGCGGAATCTCATGGGACTGGTTACACAGGATTCCATTCTCTTTAATGATACCATTAAAAACAATGTTGCCCTGGGGAAAAAAGATGCTTCCGAACAGGAAATCATTGCTGCATTAAAAATTGCAAATGCCTGGGAATTTGTAAAGGAACTTCCCAAAGGCCTGGAAACAAACATTGGCGACAGCGGTAATAAGTTAAGTGGAGGGCAAAAGCAGCGAATATCCATCGCGAGAGCTGTGCTCAAAAATCCGCCTATTATGATTCTTGATGAGGCCACCTCTGCGCTGGATACCGAAAGTGAAAAATTGGTACAAAAGGCTTTGGAAAATATGATGAAGAACAGAACCTCCATCGTGATTGCGCACCGCCTTTCCACCATTCAAAACGCCGATAAAATTGTGGTCATGCAAAAAGGTGAAATCGTAGAACAGGGAAAACACGAGGAGCTTCTTTCGCTTAACGGTACCTATAAAAAGCTGGTGGAAATGCAATCTTTCGACTAGAAGAAATCTTAAATTTTCGGAAACAAAAAAAGGGTGAAGTAGGTTCACCCTTTTTGTATTTATTCTCATTTTTGGGGCCAATGAAAATAAAATTATGATTCAATTTAGATGCTTGGGGCAAAAAAAGATTAAATCAATTTTCTTATTCAAATATAGGCGCAAAAATTCATTCCACCAAATATTTTTTACACATTATCTTATTTTTTTACACTTCATCGGCTTTATTAAAGAATATTCCTACAAAAATCCTACAAATATTAAAGGATTTCCTTCTTTTCATTTTGCATCTTTTCAATAAC
>JBAVQO010000366.1:0-2033 GCA_049694135.1 Gillisia sp.
GTAGAGCGTAGCGCTTCAATTATCTGCATTTTCAGTTCGCTCTTGTTGTAAATTAAACTCACTTCGCGAGCAGGGCTGGGTTCCTGGAACATTCTAAGATTGTTTTTTTCCTTGTCGCTGATGTCGAGCGTGTGCAGATAAGGCAGAAGAGTCATTCCCAAGCCTTCATTGGAGAGTTTAATGAGGGTTTCAAAACTGCCGCTCTCCAGTTGAAAGTGGTCTCCTTCATAGTTTCTGGACGCTTTACATAAATTGATAATACCGTCTTTAAAACAATGTCCGTCTTCAAGAAGAAGCATATCATCGATGTCCAGATCTTCAGTAGTCACTTTTGTTTTTCCGGAAAGGCGGTGACCGGCGGGAACGTAGGCCACAAAAGGTTCATAATAAAGTACGTTTTCCTTTATATTTTCCAGCTCCAACGGTGTGGCAGCGATAGCAGCATCTAAATGACCTTCGTTAAGTTTTTCTATGATCGCTTCGGTTGCAAGTTCCTCAATTTTCAACTTGACCTTTGGATATTTTTTAATGAAGTTATGAAGAAACATAGGAAGCAACGTAGGCATTACCGTAGGAATAACTCCCAATCGGAAAGTACCTCCAATAAACCCCTTTTGTTGATCTACAATATCCTGAATGCGTTCGCTTTCATTTACAATATTCCGTGCCTGGGTAACGATCTTTTTTCCTGTTTCAGTAAGCTGAATAGGTTTCTTACTGCGATCGAAAATCTGGATATCAAGTTCATCTTCCAGTTTTTGAATTTGCATGCTCAAGGTGGGCTGAGTTACAAATACTTTTTGCGCAGCCTTGGTAAAATTCTGATGTTCGGCTACGGCAAGAACGTATTGCAGTTGAGTTATAGTCATAAATTGTTCTTTAGAATGACTACAAAGGTATCAATTATTTCTATTAATATTCTAGAATAAAATTATTTTATCTATTGTTTTTATTCAATTTTAATATTCAGATTAACAGGATGATCTGTTACCTCAAATTTTGCTTCATCCCATTGTGGAGGCCCATCATAATTAATAACATTGTTCGAAATTCCATAAGGTTCTTTAGGCATTCCGGTAGGTTCAAAATCCATTTGCCCATTCCCGTTTAAGTCATGAAAACAGGAAACCGCATAACTTCCTGAAGGGATACCTGTAAAAGTCACCTGAGCGGTGCCGTTTTTTATTTCGCTTTTGGAATGATAAAGAGGAGCTGCTTTTAAAAAATTGTTTTCGGTATACAGGCCGAACAAAACATTTCCCTCGTCTGAACTTAAATTTTGGACTGTTATGGTGACACTGGTAGAATCTGTTTGTGCCTGAAATTGTTGAGCGATGAACATCGCGATTAAAATGGCAATCGTTCTCATAATCGTTTGATTTAAAAGTTAGAAGACAAAAATAGAGAGAAATTGCTTTTCTTTTACAGGAAAGGAAACCGAACCGTCACATTTTCAGGATGAAGTGTAGAAACCGAAGATAAAGATGCTACTCAACAACTTCTACTTCCATCCGAATGTTTTTAACAGGCCACTCACTGGCATCTACGGGCTGCTTATTAATAGTATCTACAACATCCATGCCTTCAATAACCTCTCCAAAAACGGTATGTTCGTTATCTAAATGATGAGCTCCCCGATGGCTTTGAACGATGAAGAATTCGTACGGGGAAGATGCTTTACTAACATTCTGTTCCGCATACTTGGCAGCAGAAAATGCACCGCGAACGTGAGTGTGGTTTGGCCGAAATTCGCTGGGAATAAGGTAGCTTCCAATATTGTGCCTTTTGCGGTTGGTAGATGGATTGTCTGAATTTCCGCCCTGATCAACAAAACCTTCGGCAACCCGATGAAAATAGGTATCGTTGAAGTAGCCATGCTTGGTAAGGAAAATAAAATTCGCCCGGTGCAGCGGAGTATCTTTAAATAGCCGAACCAGAATATTTCCAAAACGGGTTTTTATCCTGATTTTTGTTTCGGGATTCTTCTGGCCGTATTGGGTTAGAAAAGGGATGAGTTGCTCCTGGGTTATAAG
>JBAVQO010000367.1:0-3444 GCA_049694135.1 Gillisia sp.
ATCTTCAACAGTTCGGAAACCGATATAACTTCTTGCGGTATCTGCATATTCATAGTCTCTGGTGCTAACCTGTAAAAAGTAAGCCACATCTTTCCAGGAACCGCCCCGAATAACCTTTCGCGGATCGTTTTCATCATTTACAGATGGGTTCATGGAAGACATATATTCATAAGATGAAGGATCGTAAGAGGAATTCACCCATTCCGACACGTTACCTGCCATGTTATAAAGATTATAATCGTTGGGCTCATAAGATTTTGCTTCCACGGTGTACAAAGCCTGGTCTGCAGCATAATCGCCCCTTAGAGGTTTAAAATTGGCCATAAAACAGCCACGGTCATTCTTGGCATAAGGACCGCCCCAGGGATAAGTAGCAGATTCCAGTCCGCCTCGTGCGGCATATTCCCATTCTGCTTCTGTTGGCAATCTGAAAGTTGGCACCTGTTGTTCTCCTTTACTTTTATTGAAAGAGTTTTTGTACAGGGTTCTCCACTGTGTAAAAGCCTTAGCCTGTTTCCAGGTTACTCCCACTACAGGATAATCGTCGAATGCAGTATGCCAGAAATAGTCATTATGCATAGGTTCGTTGTAACTGTAGTTAAAATCTTTTATCCACACGGTGGTATCAGGATATACATTTACCTCTTCGGTTTTTATGAAATCTCTTCTTCTTTGGTCCTGAGATCTTGCTGCCGCCTGAATGTCCAGCCAGTGATATCGGAATTTCAATTTTTTTACATCTATGGTTCGCTCCCCGTTGTAGGCTTCGTCTATGGGAATATACATGGAATCCATCACTCTCGCGTAGGCTTCATCTGGATAATCACGCGTATCCCAGATAATATCTACATCTTTATTGATTTTTCTTCCTTCGTAATCTTCAGAACCTGAATAGTAATTGTCGTACATATACTTATCGTATACAGACATATCTTCAGTGTTATCGGTATCTACGAAAGCATATTCTCCTATTCCTCCATCGCCCGGCGTGGCACCTTCAAATTCGGCTTCAATAGCAAGATTGAGTCGCACGATCGAATCGCGGACCCAATTGGTAAACTGTCTGTATTCGGAATTTGTGATTTCTGTTTCGTCCATGTAAAAGGAGCGCACGGTAACCGTTTTTGGCGGGGCATTTTTGGCGTCGGCAATATCATCATCAGATTTCCCCATGATAAAAGCACCTCCTGGAATTAATGTCATACCGTAAGGTTTCTCCGGATTCCACTTTTTTCCTTCTGCGCCTACAAGTTCTCCACGATCGTTCCGATTACAACTGGAAAAGATCGCAAGAACAGCAATAAGCGAAAAAATTTTCTTCATAATATCTCTCAGGTTATGACATAATTGATTTAGGTGGTAAACCTATCTAAATATTTTATAAAAAACAATAGTTTCCGCAAAAATAGGATAAATCATAATATGCCTTTTATTTTTTTATATCTCGTTCTTTCTCTTTGTTTTATACCACCTTTCGGGAATTATCTGGTTGCAGGCATCCAGATAATCATCGTGGCTGCAAGGTAATAACGTATGTCTTTTTAATTTAGTATTGGTATTTGAAATAAATGGAATTTCTATCCACCAGCGACCGCTTACGGGACTTTTATAAAAAATAAGAATTTCCTCTTCAATAGGAACCTGATATTTTATAAAATCTTTTTTTGCCGACACCGTGTTTTCATTAGATCTGTAATTAATACCTTCTATAAAATACCAGATCATTTGCGCGATAAGCATATCTCCTGCCGAAGAATAGTTCGAGGTGTACTCATAGATTCCCAGGGAGGTAACTTTATCGCTGATTCCCGCATAACGGGCAAGAGCACAAATTTGTTTTCCATCGAAACCATTGGGAGAAAAACCTCCGGCACCGAGAGCCGCAGCATGTATCGCCCCCAAGTCTATACCCACCAAATTGGCATCCCGCATTACCGGCTCCACAAGACTTATATCATTGGCAACTTCGCCCAGGCGGTAAGCATCAAAAAACATGCGTTCCATAAGTTCGATCTCGTCCTGAGAATTGAAATAGGTCTGATAGCCAACGTTCGAATAATTAAAAAGATTATAAGGCTTATTAACCACAATTTTACCCACGTAGGATTTGTTGCTTATGGGCTTTTCTGCATCTCCCAGGTCGAAGCGGCTGTCGATGTTTACAAGGTTTACCATTTGTTCTACCTCGTCATACGCCCGGTATTGAGCATAAATAAGATCCTGCTCTCCTCCAAGAATCACAGGAATAATCTTCATTTTCAACAGCCCCTTTATCACGGTTTGCAATGCAAAATAGCTATCCTCGACCGTTTCCCCTTTTTCGATATCTCCCAGATCGGCGACAGAAATATCCCAGTTTCCGGGGTATAGGCTGTAAAAGGCCTTTCTGATCTTATTGAAATTCAGCAGATGATCTTCATAATCCTGGGCCAGCCTATTCTCCTTTATTCCTAATATAGCCACCTGCACACCTTCTAAATCCGGGATCCCTCCCTTTTCAGTATGTAATTTTAACATGCTTGAAAGGGTGGGAATATCACCAGAAGCCAAATCTTCCAGCAATTCATCTTCTATAGGACTTAAAAACTCCAAATCCATAAATTATTTCTTTTTTGAAGTAGATTTTTTTGCCGTACTCTTTTTTGCGGTACTCTTTTTTCGCGGTGCCTTCTTTTTAGCCGGTTTTTTAGCTTTTTTCTCTAAAATATCTTTCACTTCTTCCAAAGAAAGTTTTGCGGCATCTACTGTTTTTGGCAATTCTATTTTGGTTTTACCTTTTATGATGTTGGAACGTCCCCAACGTGCTTTTTCGACCCGAATTCCCTCTTCTTTCCAGTTATGGATTATTTTTTCTTTCTCTTTTTTAATCTTATCGTCAATCAGTTGTTCAATATCGGCTTCTGAAAGATTATCAAAATCGTATTTTTTATTGACGTTAATAAAGATGTTATTCCATTTTAAGTAAGGCCCAAATCGACCCACCCCTTTTTGAACCGGATGTTCTTTATAATGATAAATGGGAGCATCGGCTTCTTCTTTGGCCTTTATCAATTCCAACGCTCTTTCAAAATTTATACTTAAAGGATCTTCTCCTTTATCGAGAGAAACGTATTTTTTCCCGTAGCGCACGTAAGGACCAAAACGGCCGTTGTTAGCTTCTACTCTCTCTCCTTTATATTCTCCTATCTCCTTCGGAAGCTGAAAAAGATCCATAGCTTCTTCAAAAGTGATGGAATCCAGATTCTGATCGGGGCTTAATCCTGCAAAACGCGGCTTTTCATCATCTTCTACAGATCCTATCTGCACCATAGGGCCAAATTTCCCCAGGCGAACACTCACCGGCTTTCCAGTTTCGGGGTCTTCACCCAAAATTCTTTCTCCTACTTCCCGATCGGCATTTTTAGCCACATCTTCAACCTGCGGATGAAAATCTGAATAAAAATC
>JBAVQO010000368.1:0-4900 GCA_049694135.1 Gillisia sp.
TTCTACAATAACAAAGTTCTTGAAAAAAGAAAGTCGGCAGTATGGTAACTTCTTAACGAGCATACGCTGTGAGATGGTGAATTTCAAATCTAACTAATTATTTAGAAAAATTTTAAGGAAATACGAATACCGTTAAACATAAAACCAAAATTATCATTATTATGAATAATAATAATTGACTTTTTTCAAGATTTTTTTTAGAGATAAAAGAGTACATTCTATGCACTTATACCTTTCACAGATAACAGCCTTTTTAAACACTCCTCCTTTGTGGAAGGAGCCTTCCCTTTTGGGAATCCGCCAATTTTCTCTCCCGGAGATATATTCCAATACTATCGATTTTCCTTCTGAAGAAGTCCCTGAAAAACAACAAGTGCTGGGCAAACAAATGGAAAGCATCTTTGAATATATAATTTCCCACGGTCAGGAATATGAAATCCTTGACAAAAATGTGCAGATTCATGAAAACAAGATCACTTTAGGAGAAATAGATTTTTTACTTGAAGAAAAAAAATCCGGGTGTTTTTTTCATGTAGAAATGGCATATAAATTTTACCTTTTTGATCCCTCGCTCAGCGGCCTTGAAGGATGGATAGGTCCTAACCGCAGAGATAGCCTTCTTCAGAAAGTACAGAAATTCCAGAACAAACAATTTCCTTTATTGTATCATCCTCTTACCGAAAATTATCTGCATTCGTTGGGAATTTCTTCTTCGCAATGTGAACAAAAAGTATGTTTTAAAGCCTGGTTGTTCCTGCCTAAAAACCATATGAATTATGATTTTTCTGATTTAAACCCAGACTGTATTGCAGGTTATTGGATATCTTCAGCCGAATTTTGTGAAGACGAATACCGAACACGGCGCTACCTTTGCCCTCCTAAAAAAGATTGGCCCTTACCTCCCGAAAAAGGAGAAAACTGGCTTTCTTTTTCTGAAGTCTGGAAGCAGGTTCAACTCTTGTTACAAAATAAAAAATCTCCTTTGCTCTGGATGAAAACAGAGGAATTTACCTACGAACGAATCTTTGTGGTCTTCTGGTAAAAAAATATTTTCAGGTAAATCGAACAAATGCATGTAAATTTGAAAAAAAACAAAACTTCCTAAATTGAGCAGTACAACCGGTGAAGCTATAAAGACCTCTGTTTTAAGTATTATAGGAAATACCCTTATGGCCATTGTTAAAGGCCTTGCCGGAATTTTTGGCAATTCGTATGCTCTTATTGCAGATGCCATAGAATCTACAACCGATGTGTTTTCGTCCTTATTAGTCTTATTGGGCTTACGCTATGCAGCCAAACCTCCAGATGAGAACCATCCGTATGGCCACGGGCGCGCCGAGCCACTTATCACCTTTGCGGTTGTGGGCTTTTTGGTTATCTCGGCCACTATAATCGCTTATGAAAGTATAGAACATATTCAGACTCCGCACAAACTCCCTAAGCCGTACACCCTGATTGTTCTGGGGATAATTGTAATTGTAAAGGAAATTTTTTATCGTGTGGTCTCCAGAAGAGGTAAAAAGGCCAACAGTTCAGCCTTACAGGCCGATGCCTGGCACCATCGCAGCGATGCCATAACTTCCCTGATAGCTTTTATAGGAATTTCCATTGCGCTTATCATGGGAAAAGGTTATGAAAATGCCGACGATTATGCCGCGTTGGTTGCTTCCCTAATCATTCTTTACAACGCGTACAAGATCCTTCGTCCTGCGCTTGGTGAAGCGATGGATGAACATATGTACGACGATTTAATAGAAGAAATAAGAAAGATCACCGAAGAAGTTACCGAAGTTCATAATACCGAAAAGTGCTACGTTCGTAAAACTGGAATGACCTACCACGTAGATCTTCACATTGTGGTAGAAGCCACCATTACTGTTAAGGATGGGCACGAGATCGCCCACACGGTAAAAGATGAATTGCTTAAAAATTTGCCTGAAATAGCAAATGTTTTAATACACGTTGAACCGTCGTAACCCTGTAGTAAAAATTTATTGAAAGTTTACTTTGTAAAAACTATCCAGGGTTGAATTGTATAATAGGTTTTCGGGAAAATCGGTGCTCTTTCTCTTTAAATTCAGTTCAGGAAGTTATCACTGTGCATTTTTACTGGTTTTACTTTGTAGTGTTAAAAAATAAAGTTTTGAAATGGATTCATGTGGTCGCCTTTATAAGTTCGGTTCTTGCGGTGTATTTTATTTTTAAAAAGTAACTTTGTGTAAAAGAAAAACATCAAAAATATGGAAACCAATCTTGCAGTTTTAATCGATGGCGATAATATTCCTTCAGCGTACATAAAAGAAATGATGGAGGAGATTGCAAAATATGGCAATCCTACCATAAAACGCATTTATGGCGACTGGACAAAACCGCATTTGGCAAAATGGAAAGCGGTCTTGCTGGAAAATGCCATTAATCCCATTCAACAATATGGTTATACCCAGGGGAAAAACGCAACAGATTCGGCAATGATCATCGATGCGATGGATATTTTATATTCAGATAAAGTTGACGGGTTTTGCCTGGTTTCCAGCGATAGCGACTTTACCCGCCTTGCCACCCGGTTGCGGGAAGCTGGAAAACTGGTAATTGGGATTGGAGAGAAAAAAACGCCCGAGCCTTTTATTGTAGCCTGCGATCGCTTTATTTATATTGAGATTCTGAAAGACTCTTCCAAAGATAATTCTTCAGAAACCAGTAAAGACAAAAATGCTAAAAGGAGCAATGTAGATAAAATTACTCCGAAGGTAATTCGGCTAATTTCCAGCACGATCTCTGATGTTGCCGATGAAGACGGATGGGCATTTCTGGGCGATGTGGGCGGATTGCTTCAGAAAAAACAACCAAATTTCGATTCCCGAAATTACGGATTTCAGAAACTGACTCCTATGATTAGCTCTATCAACCGATTTGAAGTGGAATCCAGGGAAAACCAGAATGGCAGGTTTAAACTGATTTACGTAAGAAATAAATAGTTATGCGAAGCATCAAGAAAATTCATAAAGCAGAGTACCGTCCGGTTGCCGATCTTATAACGTATTCTCCCTTGCCAACGCGCAATCTGCAGATGATCGATCCATTTTTATTTCTGAACCATCACGGGCCTCAGAAATTTCAGCTGAACAATAACGGTCTGCCATTTGGGCCACACCCACATCGCGGCATGGAAACGATCACTTTTATTTTAGAAGGAGATATCGCTCACAAAGATTCGGGAGGACATAACAGCGTGATTGAAAGTGGGGGCGTACAATGGATGACCGCCGGCAGCGGACTTATTCATGCCGAAGTTTCTTCGGAAAAGTTCAAAAAAGAAGGTGGCGATTTAGAAATCCTTCAGTTATGGCTTAATCTTCCCGCCAGTAAAAAAATGACGCCACCCAACTATAAAGGCCTTCAAAAACAAGATATTCCCGTAGTAAAAACCGAAAACGGAATTGAAGTAAAAGTGGTTTCCGGAGACTTTTCGGGTACTAAAGGCGCTTTCGATACTCTTACCCCTGTTTCCCTATTTCTTATAGATTTTCCTGAAGATTCCGAAATTTCTGTTTCTGTTCCTCAGGATCAGAATATTTTCTTCTATGTAATAAAAGGCGATTTACAGGCTGGTGGTAAAGAAATACCCGCTCTTTATTTAGCTGAGTTTAATAATGATGATAATGAAATCAAGGTAAAAGCGTTACGAAAAAGTACCCTATTACTCGGATTTGCAAAACCATTTAACGAACCGGTGGTGGCGCAGGGGCCTTTTGTAATGAATTCTCAGGAAGAAATTCATCAGGCTTATCAAGATTATCAGGACGGAAAATTGGGAAGCTGGGAATAAAATTTTTAACAGATCACCTCAGTAATTTCAAGGTTCAATTTCTTTTTTCAAGAATCTTTACGACATCTTTGAGGGTAAAATTCTTGGCCTGAAGCAAAATAAGGTAATGAAAAAGCAGATCTGCACTTTCATTTAAGAAAAGATCATCATTATTGTCCTTGGCTTCAATAACGGTTTCAACCGCCTCCTCTCCTACTTTCTGTGCTATTTTATTTATTCCTTTATCGAAAAGTGACGCCACGTAACTGTTTTCCGTACGCGTCTCCGGCGCTGTTTCGCTGAGTTTTTTACGCTTCTGAATAATTTCTTCCAAAGTTGAAATAAAGCCAAAGGTAGAAGTGTTTTCTTCTGCCCAGCAGGTATCTGTTCCTTTATGACATACCGGCCCTTCCGGATCCACACTGATCAAAAGTGTATCATTATCGCAATCATTCTTAATGCTTACCAGGTGTAAAAAATTCCCGCTTTCTTCCCCTTTTGTCCATAAACGCTGTCTGGACCGGCTAAAAAAAGTAACCTTTTTGGTTTCATTGGTTTTCAGGAAAGCTTCTTCGTTCATGTATCCCAGCATCAAAACTTTTAGTGTTTTTGCATCCTGAATAATGGCCGGAACCAAACCGTCGCTGTTCTTGTTAAAATCGATATTCATTTTTGTATTATTTTAAATTCTGAATTTAAATTTTGAATGTCACAGCAAGCAGAGTCGAGATGTAATTTTTTGACTTCGCTCAATGTGATACCTTTTTATTATTTTATAATCTCATCGAAATGCCCTTTTTCCTTAACTCCTGTTTCAGTTTGCCGATTTCAATTTCTTTATAATGAAAAATACTGGCAGCCAGTGCAGCATCTGCCTTTCCGGTGGTAAAAGCATCATAAAAATGCTCTATAGATCCCGCTCCTCCCGAAGCGATTACAGGAATATTCAAAATTGAAGAAAGTTTGGCCAGAGCCCCATTCGCAAATCCTTTTTTGGTACCGTCATTATTCATCGAAGTAAACAAAATTTCCCCTGCTCCCCTGTCCTGTGCCTCTTTAGCCCATTGGAATAAATTTTTATCTGTAGCTACTTTC
>JBAVQO010000369.1:0-3059 GCA_049694135.1 Gillisia sp.
CACATCCGCAATCTTATTACCTACGCTGTTTCTTTTACATTATTGATTGTGGCCGGTTTCGGAATTTATAATATTTTGAATATGCTTATTTACGAGAAAATGAATGACATTGCGATTTTAAAAGCGATGGGCTTTTCGGGAAAAGATGTGCAATTTGTTTTTTTGAGCCAGGCAATTATTATAGGCATAGTGGGTGGAATTTTAGGTTTGATCCTGGGGTATACCCTTTCTGTGGTTATAGATGGAATTCCCTTTAAAACAGAAGCCTTACCAACTATTACCACTTATCCTGTAAATTTCAATTTGTGGTATTATGTCATAGGAATTTGCTTTGCTCTGGCGGCCACCTTTCTTGCAGGCTACCTGCCATCGCTGAAAGCACGAAAAATGGATCCGGTGGAAATATTAAGAGGTCAATAAAAGAGAGATGGTTTTAGAAGCAAAACATATACATAAGCATTTTAAAAAGCCGATAGATTTCCATGTGCTGGACGATATTAATTTCAAATTAGCCAGTGGGGAATTCCTGTCGATAATGGGTAAATCCGGTTGCGGAAAATCCACCTTACTGTACATTCTCTCCACAATGGATACCGCATACGAGGGAGAGTTGTTTCTTCAGGAGGAAAAAATAACGGGTAAAAGCGCCAATGAACTTTCTTACATCAGAAATAAGCATATTGGATTCGTATTTCAGTTCCATTATTTGCTTTCGGAATTTACAGTATTGGAAAACGTTATGCTTCCTGCCAAGAGGTTAGGTGAAAAATCCCTCGAAGAGATTGAAGCCGATGCCATGGAAAAACTCAGGATATTGGATATCCAAAAACTGGCTACCAAAAAAGCCTCTCAGATTTCCGGTGGAGAAAAGCAGCGGGTTTCCATCGCAAGGGCATTGATTAACAGCCCTTCTATTATTATGGGAGACGAGCCTACGGGTAATCTGGATAGCAACAATGCTGAAAATGTTTTTTCCATCTTCAAAAAATTGAGCACAGAACAAGGATTATCTTTGCTTATTGTAACACATGATGTGGATTTTGCCCGCAAAACAGATCGTATTATTGAGATGTCTGATGGTAAGATTTTATGAACCAGAACCTGATTTATTCTTTATTCAGTCGGGCTTCTTTGGTCGCCGCTCTTTCCTGTTTTCTGAAGTAGCCCCGGAATAAGAAGTTATGCTTTAATGCCTCCATGTTTTGATTCAATTTTTTGGAAGCCTCTTTTATTTCCAGCATTGTAGAATCTATTGTTCGGGGTAACTCTTCATTAGTGGCAAGATATTTAAGAGTGTTTTCTGAAGAATTCACTGCTGTAACTAATTCCTTCAGTTTTTGGGCACTTTCGGAAATATCTCCACTGGATTGTTCTAAATTTACAATCATTTGTTCCGTAAGGTTTCCAACAACAGTGTCGTGCAGCAAAATACCTACAGCGCTTTTTTCCATATCGACCTGCGATATTTTGGTATCTAAATTGGCGATCAACAGATTGGCGCTATTGGTGGTTTGTTTTAAGTTTTCCAGAGTAGTTCGAATATTCTGCGTTAAAGTAGTATCGGTAATTAAAGCCCCTAATGTCCCTTTCCCTTCTAAAATTTTATTGGTAATTTTTAACAAATCTGCTGTGAGCAACGCAGCATTTTCATTGGTTGCGTTGAGGGTGGAGAGCATATCGTCTGCACTTATTTTACTGAAGGTACGAATTGTATCGCCAGAAGTAACAGCCGATAAATTTTCTTTACCAGGAAGAATATTTACCACCATACTTCCTACTAATCCGTCAGAACCTATCGTAGCAATTGCGTCTTTTTTTATGAAAACTCCGGTTTTTTCTTCAACCATCATTTGTACTACAATAGAAGCTTCCTCAAGCATTTCAATTTTACTGACAGTCCCGACATTTATTCCGGAATATCGCACGTTGTTACCTAATTGCAACCCATTTACATTCTGGAAAACAGCATAAATTTCTATGTTTTGATTAAACATTTGCTTTCTGCTTCCTATGAAATAGAGAGCTATTAAAAGAATAAGCGTGCCAACGACTACAAAAAATCCGACACGGACGTGAAAAGAATGTGCTTTTCTCATAACTTCAATTTTTAAAGAAAGCTTTTACCTGGGGGTTTTCAGAAGTGGACAACTCTTCAAAAGTTCCTTCAGCATAATTTATTCCGTCCACTAAAAGTATCATCCTGTCACTAATAACTCTGGCACAATCCACATCATGGGTAATAATGAGAGAGGATGTTTTATATGTCTGCTGTATGCTGCGCATTAATTGAATAATTTCTTTAGCAGTAATGGGATCTAAACCCGTGGTGGGTTCATCATACAATATTATTTTAGGTTTTAAAATCAATGCTCTTGCCAGTGCAATTCTGCGTTGCATTCCTCCGGAAAGTTCTGAGGGCATAAGATCGATAGCGTTTTCCAGTCCTACGTTTTTCAGTGCTTCTCTCACCAATTCTTCTGTAGACCGATTGCTATGGATCTTATCTTTATTTCGTCGTAGAGGAAATTCCAGGTTTTCCCGTACCGTCATAGAATCATACAGGGCACTGCCTTGAAAAAGAAATCCTATTTCTGTACGCAACACATCCAATTCTTTTCGGCCGAGGGACACAATATCGAAATCTCGAATTTTGATCGATCCCTGGTCGGCCGCCATTAATCCTACCAGGCACTTTATCATTACCGATTTTCCAGAGCCCGATTTTCCCATGACCACTAAATTTTCACCTTCATATAATTTCAGGTTAAAGCCATTTAAAACGTGGTTTTCACCAAAACTTTTATGCAGATCTTTTATTTCTAAAACGGGCTTTTTCATATATCAAAGAATATATCGGTTAGAAATACCGCGATAAAGTCAATAATAAACAGCAGCATAGAGGAAATTACTACAGCAGCATTTGAAGCTTCGCCTACTCCCACAGTTCCTTTCGAACAATTATAACCTTTAAAACACCCTATCAAACCAATTGCAAATCCAAAGAAAAAGGATTTTATGGTTGCCGGGATGATATCGCTAAACTTTAAAGCATCGAACAC
>JBAVQO010000370.1:0-1647 GCA_049694135.1 Gillisia sp.
GCCCCGAACTGGTGGCCGATAATTATGTATTGGCCTTCAAGCAGATTACAGAAATTATTGTAAAAGCCATGTCTCCCGGCATAAATGATCCCGGAACTGCCATTAACGGAATAGATTATTTGACCGAACTTTTTGCCCTGCGAATGCATAAAAAGGATCATGTAATCGTAAAAAGAGAAGACACCCATTATATAAAAATTAATTCGGTAAGTTTCAGGGAATTACTTTATAATGTGATGGCTTCTATCCGAACATATTGTAAACATGATATCATATTAATTCAGAAGTTATTGTTGATGTTCAATTACCTGAAACGACAAAATATTAATTGTGAAGATTACAAAGCTCATATTGATAAAGAAGTGACTATTTTACTCACAGATGCTAAAGGCGCTATTAGCAATAAGACAGACTGGGAGCAGGCGCTAAACATGGCAAAAAACCTTAGTTTTGATATTGAAAATTTTTGATCGATACCTTTATGAAAAAACTCTTCTTTTTTTTAATTCTTCTTGCAACTTACTCCCTTCAGGCTCAAAGCACTGCCTCCCGTAATGTTTCCACCTTCTTATTGAAAGCAACACAGCTTGATACTGTTAAGAAGATATGGGTTTACCTTCCGCAGTCTTATCACAGCAGCCATAAAAAATATCCGGTGCTGTATTTACAGGATGCCCAGAATCTATTTGATAAATCCACTTCGTATGCCGGGGAATGGCGAGTGGACGAGACTTTAGACAGCTTACAGCTGGATTTAATCGTGGTAGGAATAGAGCATGGGAATGAAAAAAGAATAAACGAACTCACCCCTTTTCCAAACCCGAAATATGGCGGCGGAAAAGCTCAGAAGTATCTCGATTTTTTGTTGAATACCGTTAAGCCAGAAATCGATAAACGATATCAAACTATAAAGAATAGTAAAAACACATTTATAGGCGGAAGTTCTCTGGGCGGATTATTCGCTTATTATTCCATTCTGAAATATCCTGATGTTTTTGGAAAAGCGCTGGTTTTTTCTCCCAGCTTCTGGTTTTCAGATAAAATAAATGATTTCACCGATAGCAAATCGGCTGAAGATTTGAAGAACATCAAAATCTACTTCAGCGCAGGGCAAAAGGAAGGTGAAGATATGGTACCGCTTATGAAAGAAATGAAAAATCGTTTAATTTCTAAAGGTTTAGATGCTTCTCATTTTTATCTTCAATCTATTCCGGACGCAGAACATAACGAGAAACAATGGGCAGCAGCGTTCCCGGACGCGGTCCTTTGGTTAATAACCCATTAAGCCTTCATACATTCTTCTATTTATTTTTATAAATAGTTTTCCAATAAAAGGAGGCTGTCTAAAAAGTTGCATTTCCGTCAAGCTGAACTTGTTTCTGCTTCTAATTAATACTGATTATCAACTATTAAGATCCTGAAATAAATCCGCCTGACCATCGGGCAGGTTCAGGATGACGTTTTTTAGACTTTTTAGACAGCCTCTTTTAAACAAGATTCTTCTTTATTATTCTTTCAGCTCACTGAATTGAATATAAGAATCTCCATAAACGGTATGAGTTTGTTTTTTAAAATCTTCTTTCTTAGCCTTATAAATATTAGGAACATAAGTCTGAGGGTTCAGATCTATAAGAGGGAACCATGTAC
>JBAVQO010000371.1:0-6080 GCA_049694135.1 Gillisia sp.
ACCCAGGATATGGAGCAGTACATTACTTATCCTGTAGAACTGGAAATGGCTAATTTGCCCGGTGTTAAAGAAATTCGATCGGTTTCCAAATTCGGTTTATCTGTAGTTACGATTGTATTTGAAGAAAACCTTGGGACATACTTGCCCAGGCAGCTTATTGCTGAAAAAATAAAATCGGCTTCTGAAAAAATCCCCGAAGGATTTGGAAAACCTAAAATGGGCCCCATTACTACAGGTTTAGGTGAAATTTATCAATACACCCTTGCTGTTAAACCTGGCTACGAAAACCGGTACGACGCTCAAAAGCTGCGTACTATCCAGGACTGGATTGTTAAGCGAAAACTATCGGGAATAAAAGGTGTAGTAGAAATTAATGCCTGGGGCGGCTATTTAAAGGAATATGAAGTTGCTATCAATTCAAAGAAACTTAAAGCGATGGATATTTCCATTTCAAAAGTTTTTACTGCTCTTCAAAATAACAACAGTGTGGCCGGTGGAGGGTATATTGAAAAAGAAAATCAGGCTTATTTTATTCGCGGCCAGGGGCGCATTAAATCCCTGGATGATATTCGAAACATCGTAGTTAAAAACGATAATGGAACGCCTGTTTACATTAAAAATATTGCCGAGGTGGGATTTGGGAGTGCCACACGTTTTGGCGCCATTACAGCCAACGGTAAAGGTGAAACTGTTTTAGGACAGGTAATGATGCTGAAAGGTGCAAATTCTAACGCAGTGATTGAAGATGTTAAGACGCGTGTTGCTGAAATCTCCAAATCTTTACCGGAAGGCGTGGTTATTAAACCTTTTATTGACCGTAGTAACTTAATTGGTCGTACCACTCATACCATTGCAGAAAACCTGATTATTGGTTGCCTTATTGTAATTTTTGTAGTGGTGCTGTTACTGGGGAACTTCCGCTCAGGACTTGTAGTGGCTTCGGTTATTCCGCTGTGTTTATTATTTGCACTTTCCCTTATGTATATTTTTGGAATAGATGCCAATTTAATGAGTCTTGGAGCTATCGATTTCGGAATTATTATCGATGGTGCCGTCATTATTGTGGAATTTACCGCTTACCAGATTACCCATAAACAGAAGAAATACGGGAATCTTTCAAAACAGGAACTCCGCCATTTAAAAGACCACGAAACCTTTAAAAGTGCTTCCCGAATGATGAATTCGGCTGTTTTTGGACAGTTGATCATTTTGATAGTTTTTATTCCCATTCTGTCTTTGAGCGGCGTTGAAGGCAAAATGTTCCGCCCAATGGCCCTTACCTTTAGTTTTGCTCTTATTGGAGCTATGATTTTATGCCTGACCTACGTTCCCGTAGTATCAGCCGTATTCTTGAAATCGAAAGAACCTTCAGACAGGAATATCTCGGTGCGGCTCATAAACTTTTTAAACCGAATTTATAAACCTAGCATCTATTGGGCATTGCGCAGGAAAAAACTTGTATTGGGAACCGCTGTGCTTTTGTTGATTATTTCAGGTTTTATTTTCAGCAGAATGGGAGGCGAATTTATTCCGCAGTTAGATGAAGGCGATTTTGTAATTCAACCGGTATTAAAAACAGGCACTTCTTTAACCAAAACTATTGAAATCACCTCCCGAATTGAAAATATCCTGAAAGACAAATTCCCTGAAGTTAAACAAGTGGTAAGTCGTATTGGCGCTGCTGAAGTTCCCACAGATCCTATGTCTATGGAAGAAAGCGACGTAATTGTTACGCTAAAACCCAAAGACGAATGGGTTTCGGCAGAAACAAAAGACGAACTGGCCGATAAATTTAAGGAAGCACTTTCTGTAATACCTGGAATGGACATTGAATTTACACAACCTATCGAAATGCGTTTTAATGAATTGATAACCGGCGTACGTGCCGATATTGCCATTAAAATATTTGGCGAAAATCTGGATATTTTGAATACTAAAGCACAAAAAATCAAAAATCTTATAAAAGATGTTGAAGGAGCTTCAGATATCACTGTGGAAAAAATTGTTGGGCTTCCGCAGATGAATGTGAACTATAACCGTGAAAAGATTGCCCGCTACGGACTAAATATCGCAGATTTAAACAAAATAATTACAATGGGCTTCTCTGGAGAAACTATGGGTAGCGTTTTTGAAGGCGAAAAACGTTTCGATATGGTTTTAAGACTCCAAAAAGGCAGTCGCAAAGATATTTCAAATTTAAAAACTTTATATGTAGACACTCCTTCCGGCGAAAAAGTTCCACTGAGTGAACTGGCGGATATCACCTACCAAAGAGGAGCTGCAAAAATTTCCCGCGATAATACCCAACGTCGTATTGTGGTAGGAGTTAACGTAAGGGACAGCGATTTGCAGACCGTGGTAAATAAAATCAGAAAAATTATAGATGCTAACATTAGCTTACCACCGGGTTATAGTGTGACTTACGGCGGGCAATTTGAAAATCTTCAGAGTGCCACCGCACGGCTTAAAATCGCGGTTCCTATTGCTTTAGTGCTCATTTTTCTCCTGCTTTATTTCGCTTTTGGATCTATACGAGAAGCACTTATGATTTTTTCTGCCATTCCACTGGCTGCCGTTGGAGGCATCCTATTTTTGTGGATCCGCGGAATGCCTTTTAGTATCTCTGCAGGAGTTGGTTTTATCGCCTTGTTCGGAATTGCGGTACTCAATGGAATTGTACTTATTGAACAATTTAAAGAGTTGCGGGAAGAAGGAATGAAAAACGATGACGAACTCATTGTAAATGGTGCTCAAAATCGTTTGCGGGCTGTGTTATTGACTGCTTGCGCCGCAGCTTTAGGGTTTTTACCAATGGCAGTGTCTTCCAGTGCCGGTGCAGAAGTGCAGCGTCCGTTGGCCACCGTGGTAATTGGCGGTTTAATAACCTCTACCCTTCTTACGCTTATTGTACTGCCGGTTATCTATTCGATTTTCAACAAAGAGAAAAAGGAGAAAAAAGAGAATAGTCAGCACAGAATTAAAGCTTTGAGTATACTTCTTCTATTAATCGGTTTTTCTGGTTATTCACAGGAAAAAACTCCTATAAAAACCATTGACAATATCGAGGAGTTAAAAGCAATGGCTTTTGAAAACAACCTGGGGCTAAAAGCTTCTTCATTAAGAGTAGATGAAGCCGGAGCACTTGTAGGAAGCGCCTTCACTTTCGATAAAACGGAAGCTTATTTCGGTAATGACGAAAGCAACCTTGCCAATAATAAAACGCTGAATGTATTAGGTGTACGGCAGCTTTTCAATTTTCCGACGGTTTATTTCGCAAATAAAAGAGTAAACAAAACAAAGTTTGGACAAGAGGAGAGCACGTACCAAATAAAAAAATTAAAACTCGAACAGGAAGTTTCACAGGTGTATTATCAACTTCAGTTTGAAAAGTCCAGGATTTACGTTTATGAACAATTGGACAGTCTTTATCAAAAATTTGCGTACGCAGCAGAAAGAAGATTTGAACTGGGAGAAACCAATTACCTCGAGAAAATTACCTCGCGTTCCAAACATAAACAACTACAAACCCAGCTCAGGCAGGCTCGCGATGAACTTAATATTTCACGCGAAAAGTTAAAACCCCTGCTTCATACCAAGGAAGAAGTTATGGTAAAAGCTATACCCTTAAAAAAATTAAATATTGAAAAAATGGGCGTGGAAGGCAATCCCGGTTTGAACTATTATCAACACCGAAGTGACTATTTTAAGGCAGAAGCCGGATTGGAAAAGCAAAGGCTTCTTCCAGATATAAGCCTTACGTATTTTCAATGGAACAATGATTTGATTGAAAAACCCTTGCAGGGCTACCAGATTGGTATTCATATTCCATTGCTGTTCTTTGGAAATTCTTCAAAAATAAAAGCTTCCAATATTGCACAACAAGCCGCCGAGCAGGAAAGGGCCGATTATGAAATTAGGTTAACTTCAGAATACCGTCAGCTTATTCAACAGCTAAGCAAGTATCAGGAAGCACTTTCCTATTACGAAAATGAAGGAAAAAATCTTTCAGAAGAAATCATTAAAACCGCAACATTAAGCTATAAAAACGGAGAGATCGATTTTTTTGAATATATACAAAGTCTGGAGAATTCCTATACCATTATTCTCTCCTACTACGATAATCTGAATGCGTATAACCAGACTGTTATTCGTATAAATTACTTAACTCTATAACCTTATTCTATGAAAAAAAATATTTCAAAAACTATATTCTTACTTGTTACAACAATTCTTGTTTCTTCCTGCGGAAAATCAGTTGAAAACATAAGTAAAGAGTCAGAGAAGGATTCCATCGTTAAGAATGGTGGCATAGAGGTAACGCAGGACCAATTTAAAGGCAATGCTATGGAATTGGGCCAAATGAAGGATAATATTTTTCCGGTAACAGTGGAAGCTACCGGAATGATTGATGTTCCACCGGAAAACAAAGCAATTATAAGTTCTTTCGCAGATGGTTACGTAAAGGAAACTCCTTTATTAATTGGCGATAAAGTTAAAAAAGGACAGTTTTTAGTGAGCCTGGAAAATCCTGATTTTGTTCAACTACAACAGGATTATTTGGATGCGATGGAACAAATGAAATATTTAAAATCTGAGTACGAACGACAGAAATCTCTTATTGAAGAAAAAATTACTTCGGAAAAGAATTACCTGAAAGCAGAGAGTGAATACAAACGAAATTTATCGAAATACCAGTCGTTGCGTAAAAAATTACAAATGCTGAATTTAAATCCCGAATCGATCGAAAAAGGGAATATCTCTTCTGTTATTCGAATATATGCCCCTATTTCGGGAAGTATTACCGAGATGAAAATCAATAAAGGAATGTACGTTTCTGCAGCCGATGCGCTTATGCAGATTATTGACCGCGATCATTTACACCTGGAGTTAAACGTTTTTGAAAAAGATGTGATGAAACTTAAAAAAGGCCAGGAAATACGCTTCAGAATTCCAGAAGCCAGCAGCGATACGATTGAAGGTGAAGTTCATTTAGTGGGCACCTCAGTAAGCGAAGAAAAGAGAACTGTAAAAGTGCATGGGCATTTTAAAAATGAAGATAAAAAGAACAATTTCGCCACAGGAATGTTTGTGGAAGCAAAGGTTATTACAGATAAAAAGAATGAAAAATCCATTCCAACACAGAGCATCGTTTCGCTGGACGATACTCATTACGTGTTGGTTTTAGATAGGAAAACCGATAAGGGTTACGTCTTTAAGCGTCGTGAAGTTATGCCTGGCGATGCTTTTGGAGGGTTTACAAGTATTAAAAATAGTTCCGACTTTAACCCGGAAGATCAATTCCTGGTTAAAGGAGCTTTTCCTCTTATTAAGGAGGAGTAATTTGTTTTGTGTTAGTCCACGAAAAGAGCCTCACAAAAATGTGAGGCTTTTTTTCTAGTAGCGGAAACTGGGCTCGAACCAGTGACCTTCGGCATGTCACGGATAAACAAGTTAATTGCAGTTCCTCCTATTGTTTATGGTTTGCTTCGGGTTTGGCCTCACAGCTTCCTGTGGCACAATTTCCTCCTGCACATGCAAGTCCAAAAAGTCCCATGATTGCCGGCCAGGCGCCAAGTACAACTCCAATCCACTCGCCTTCCAATGCACTTTGTACAATTACCCACATTCCTATAAATAGATAGGCAGCCCTTATCCAAGTCCAGCCTGTAAGCATCCTGTTCAGCATATCCTAATTAAATTTTGTTATTGAGGGAAGTCCAGCCTCCACCGTTGTAAACCTGGGTGAATCCATTTGACTTTAAAATGTTTTTTGCTGATGCGCTTCGCATTCCAGAGGCACAACATGTAATTACTGGCTTGCTTTTATCTTTAATTAAATTGGGGTTTCCGGCGAGTGTTTGCAAGGGAATGTTTTTTGAACCTTTAATATGTCCGCCTGCGAATTCTGCCTTACTTCTTACATCTATAATAACACCACCTTCTTTTAAAAGTGCATTGTAGTCTGGGGCTGGTTTTATTCCTAAAAGCTCCTTAAGTTTCGAAATCATATCAAGATTTTTGTGAGGTTAAATTATTTACTTCCAGCCATGAACCGCCATTAAAACAATCTACACCCTTAC
>JBAVQO010000372.1:0-2021 GCA_049694135.1 Gillisia sp.
TACCGGTAGTGACTGCAGGAGTTCCCGCGAGTAATCCTGTAATGAATTTTCCTTTTAACCCCGCGCCAAAACGCAAAGGTGCTAACTGTACCCTGACGTTTGCCATTTCCTGATGTACCTCTGGAGAATATCCTTTTATGTAAAAATTTACAGCGGGATCATGAAATCTCTGATCTCCCGAATTTGAATAGGCACCAAACACCAACATCTTCGCTTCAGGAATAGTCTGATGTATTTCCGGCCATATTTTTTCTTTTAGAAAGTTCACTGCATCCTGATTGGGTGCGTGTCTAAAGTTTCCAAGGCAGATAAAATCGGTACGCATGCTAAAATTCGGTAATTGGGAAAGGAAATCGGGTGCGATTTCATCTAATAAAAAAGGCAGGTAAAACAGAAGCTCATCGGGAATATGAAATTCTGATCTTAATATTTCCATTTCTTCTTCAGAAATAATAAGAGTTAAATCACATCGATAAATACTGGCGATTTCTCTTTTGGTGATTTCCAGTTCTCTAACAGACACCACAGACGGTTTTTTTAATCTTAACCTGCGGAATTCCCTTAAAAAATGAAGATCTTCAGTATCTAAAATGGTGAAAGCGTGAGGGCAGATCTTATGGACGCGCCAATTGTATTGTTCTTCAATAATAAAGCGGTCGAATATTACAATTTTTGGGTTTATTTCCTTCAGAAAATCATCGAATTGCGAATTATTGAGCAGGATTTGCCGGGTTTCAACATTTTTTTTCTCTAAGGCTTCGGTGTTGGAATTAGCTGCGGCGGCGCAGGCAAAATTCACTTTATAATTATTAACAAGAAAAAAATCGAGGAGTTGAAGCATTCTGGAGCCGGCGGCGGTGGAATTAGGCTCCGGCCATACAGCTCCAATTACTAAAACCGTTTTCATGAGTGAGATTTCTTCAAAAGTATCGGAAAAAAATGAAAAGCTTAAGGGGAAAAGCTCAGAAAGTAAAGAGGCTTTTAAATTTTATATTTTTGATGCCGCTCTTTCAGCATCTTACAGTTTATATCTTTACGGTTTTTAAGAACCGTTTTCCCAAACCAGGTATGAAATTGCTGATTTTCGAGAAATTCCACATTTATGGCGTACCATTCTTCATCGGAATATTCTTTTTCAAAAAACTGTTCCCATTCAACCCGTAATCGTTCATTTCTAAAAATATAATCTTCGGTTCCCAGGTGGTATAAATCCGCGTCACAAATTATTTTTTCAGCTTTACTATGGGGATCCTGGGGAAGTTTGGTAGCGAGAATACAATCGGTTACAATTTTGGTTTTGTTTTCGGGATAGTCTTCTTTCTTTAAATATTCTAAAGCATACACCACACTTTGTTCCTCATGATTCACATAAGTTTCTGCCATTCCCGTATCGTGAAAAAGTGCAGCAATCAAGATGGGTTCCAGATCCTGCCCGTATACTTCTTCATAATTTGCGATGGTTTTCACGTATTTAAAAACATCCTGAGTGTGTTGAATACTGTGAAACGGCAAAGTTTTACACCGGCTATTGTTCAGAAAATCCATACAATAATCGTAAGTTTTAGAGACCAGTTTGGTCCTGCTAAAGCCATTGAGTAAACTAAATGCCATTGATTCAGGGGTTACAAAAATTCTTATCTGGAAACCTATTAGTGATGAATCTTTTACCGAAATAAATATAATCCATATTAATAAGCAGTTGTTCTAATTTACAAGATTATGTGGAATCGGGGAATAAATAGAACACTTTAACCTTTTATTATGCTATTTAAAAAAGAGGAATTTTGAAGACATTGATTATGGTGTGTTTCAGAAAATGCAAACCTTTCTTAAATATTAAAAATTACTTAATTTGCAGGGGAAGGACTGTTAGAAATTTTATATTTTACATTAAAATGTGATCATGAGCAGAGGATTTGTAAAAGAAGAAGACCAGGAAGAAGCACCCTTTATTCCACCCAGGGCTGCACTACCGGCAGGAGTAACAAATTATGTAACGCCCACAGGTTATAACCTGCTTC
>JBAVQO010000373.1:0-1558 GCA_049694135.1 Gillisia sp.
CAGCAAAGAGAAGAAGAATTGAGAGAAAAATAAATTGCAGTTTTTGAATGTTAGAGTAATTTGGAAGAAGAACGACTGCAATTCAGGAAATCCGATGAACCACCTTCATCGGATTTCTTTTTTTAAACAGAAATCATGAAGATTATTTGCATTTCCGACACGCATAACCGGCATTCTGAAATTGATGTCCCAATGGGAGATGTAATTATTCACGCAGGAGATTTTAGCGAAGCGGGCACCAGGAGCGAAACCATGAAATTTTTAGAGTGGTTCTCGGCTTTACCACATCCTCATAAAATTCTTGTGGCCGGCAATCATGATTTTTATCTGGAAAAACATTCCGCAGAAATTTCAGAAATCATTCCCGCTAACATTCATTATCTTTTCGACAAGGGAATAAAAATTGAAAATGTGAATTTTTGGGGTTCCCCTTTTACCCCTGGGAATGGCCATTGGGCATTCAATCGCAACCGCGGTAGCCAGATAAATGACCACTGGAAAAAGGTTCCCGAAGACACCCATTTTCTTATTACTCATTCCCCTCCCTACGGAATCCTGGATGAAATAGACAACAAAATTCATATTGGTTCAGAAACCCTGTTAAGAAAAATTATGGAGTTAAAAATCCCTCATCATATCTTTGGGCATGTGCATCAGGATTACGGGATGGTAAGGATGAACGATACAGTTCATCTTAATGCTTCTTCAGTAAACACCCGGTACAATCATATTAACGCTCCTCTGGTAGTGCATTTCACCCCTTCTTAAGCTTATCTTAATTTTCTCACCCGTAAAGTTAATTATATATTAATCCCCACCTCCTTAGCATTTTATTAAGAAGTCGTGACGTAAATTAGCACCGATCGATTAAAAGGAATTATTAACTAAAACAGAAAATGACGATGAGCAATTTTACCCCCCAGGTAATTATAGATGAAGTAAAAAATTTAATTTCTTACAGCATTACCAATCCAGAAGTTGACAATACGAATTTTGAAAGTTTACATCGCAGTATTTTGAAAAAATACTTTGGAGCGAAAGATATTAAAATTAACTATCAGGATCAGACCATAGATCTTAAGCTGCCGGTTTCCAACAACAGATATACGGCCCTTACTTTCGAATGTTTGGATCTGGCTGGTTTTTTAAGGGCGTGTTTAAAATCTGATGAGCAAAGTATTTATTTCTACCAGAACTTACTTACTCATTACAACGTGGTAAACGCTGCCTAAAAAGCTATTTTTCTTTAACCTTAATTTCATATCCTGTCTCTTAGATAGGATATTTTGTTTTATAGCCATTCTTGTAAAAAGTTCCAGCATTTATCAATTTGGTTGAACATCTCTATTGGCCTACCAGGACTGCCCTCCCTTCGGCAAGCTCTGGCTAAACAAGCTCGGGACAGGCTTCTCGCCTGCATTTTTTCAAATAAAAAAAACCGAACTGTTTTCACAATTCGGTTTAAACATTTTTGTTGGCCTACTAGGGCTCGAACCTAGACTCTTCTGGACCAAAACCAGACGTGTTGCCAGTTACACCATAGGCCAGCGTTTAATGC
>JBAVQO010000374.1:0-2538 GCA_049694135.1 Gillisia sp.
TACCAGTAGCGTTTATAGAATCTTGTCGGGCAGGGCTAATATTTTTCTTACAGATCCGGTAGATTACCCTGCTTTACTTTGGCTGATAAAAAAATGTGACCTGATTATATCCGATTCCGGAGGTATACAGGAAGAGGCGCCAAGTTTCGGGAAGCCGGTTATTGTTACCCGTGATTCTTCTGAAAGAATGGAAGGAGTAAAGGCAGGTTTTGCTTTCCTAACCGGAACTTCTAAAACAGAAATTATTAAAAGAGCAGAACAAGTATTCAATTCTCCGGCAAAATGCGGAGAAGTGCAAAATCCGTATGGAGATGGTTTTGCTGCAAAAAGAATTGTGGATCGGCTGGAGGAATTGGAGTGGGAATAAATAAAAAGAAAATATTAGTAGTTGTAGAATCCATTGATGTGGAAGACAGCAGTGGTTCGAAGGCCAATGTAGCACTAATAAAGAACCTCCATAAAGCAGGTTTTGAGCTGCTTGTTTGCCATTACACGCGAAAAGACATTTCCATCAATGATGTGAAGTGCGTATCAATTCCCGAAAACAGGAGGAGTCTCTTGTTTTTTCTAAGTAGAGCAGAACGCTATACCAGGTATGTCTTTAAGTGGGAATGGAATAAGTATGTGGAAAGCCTGTTCGGATTTTCTTTTACGCTGTTCAATGACCGCAACAGCATTGTTGCTGCTTTAAAAAAAGTTGATTTTGATCCTGATCTGGTGCTTACCTTGAGTAAAGGAGGAAGCTTTCGGCCTCATCATGCTTTATTGAAATTGCCGAAATGGCACTCCAAATGGCTGGCTTATGTTCATGATCCTTATCCGGCACATTCTTATCCACGGCCCTATGACTGGGTAGAACCCGGACATCAGAAAAAGCGTAAGTTTTTTCTGAAGGTTTCTGAAAAGGCGCAGTACGCAGGTTATCCCAGCAAATTACTGGCAGAATGGATGCAAAGTTATTATCCCCATTTGAAAGGTAAAGCGGTGATCATTCCTCATCAGATCAATTCAGAAGATTTTGAGGAAGAACAAGAATTGCCTTCTTTTTTTAATAAGGAGGCTTTTAGCATAGTGCATGCGGGAACTTTATTAAGTGCGAGGAATCCCATGGGTATTATTTGCGCTTTTCAATGTTTTCTTGGAGAACATCCGGAGGCAAAAGAGCACAGTCAGCTATTGTTTTTAGGAGATAGATCTATATATTCAGAAGAATTTGAAAAAATTCAAATACAAACTCCCCAGTTTTTTGCTACCAATGAATATGTCCCTTTTCCTACTGTATTAAGCATTCAAAAAGAAGCATCGGTTAATGTAATACTGGAGGCCAAAGGTCCTGTGAGTCCATTCCTGCCGGGGAAGTTTCCTCACTGTATAGCTGCAAAACGGCCTATACTTTTATTAGGACCGTTCTACAGTGAATCCAGGAGACTTTTAGGAGATGAATATTTATATTGGGCAGAAATTGATGAAATTGACAAAATTGCAGAACATATTGAAAATCTTTATCTACAGTGGAAAAAAGATTCAGCCCAGTTACGAATGAGTAGGCCAGATCTAAAAAAATACCTGTCGTCAAGTTATCTTAAAATATCGATAGAATCTATTATTGTATAAATACTAAATGAGAATTTTATTCATATCTGTGTTCGGCTACCACTTTTTTAACTGGGTTCTTCAACTTAAGGGATCTGGTCATGAAATCTATTGGCTTGACGTAAATGATGCAAATACCTATGTGAGGAAAATAGATTTTGTTCATCAAACGGTAAAATGGAAAAATAAATGGGACTATCCCGGGAGACAACGAGTTAAGAAAAATTTTTCCATTTTATATCGATTTATACAAAGATTCAATCAGAGGGAATTTGTTGATGTTTTTCAACAGAAGGTAGATGAACTCCAACCCGATGCAATACATTGTTTTGAAATGTTTTCATCCTGTACGCCAATATTAGAGATAATGAAAAAGCATCCTCAGATAAAATGGATTTATACAAGCTGGGGAACTGATTTGTTTTATTATCAGGAAGACTCGGAGAGATTAAAGAGAACAAAAGCTGTTTTTGACCGTCTGGATTTTTTGTTTACAGATTGCAATCGAGATTACTTGACTGCCAGGAAAATTGGTTTTAAAGGTAAATATCTTGGGACTATTCCGGGAGGGGGGGGGTATGATCTAAAGTCGTCTCTTTCTTTGCTGAATAAGTTCCAAAATAGGCGCACTATTCTAGTAAAGGGATACCAGGGTAAATTTGGAAGATGTATTAATGTCCTAAAAGCTCTTAAAGAGATTGAGAATGAAATTGGAGAATATAAAATCATTGTATTCGGCGCCCCTAAAGAGGTATTCAATTTTAGTGATCTTCCAGAATTTAAGGAAATGAGTAATTTGAAAGTAATGGGTCTAATAGGACGTGGAGAAGTTTTAAAATTAATGGGACAGTCTTTGATTTATATTGGCAATAGTATTTCTGATGGTCTTCCAAACACTCTTTTGGAAGCGATTGTTATGGAATCTTTTCCCATACAATCCAATCC
>JBAVQO010000375.1:0-10001 GCA_049694135.1 Gillisia sp.
GAATTAACATACAACCTACCTTTAAAATCGGCATAGTCATTAATATTCTCATCGTAACGAGTAAGATCGGTATTGGTAGTTCGAAGACGGTCACTGCCCCCTCCGTGCCAGCTTAAATCACCGACGGTAAAATCGGGCAAATTGATTCCTGAAGTACCCGGGGTAATCGAAGAGTCGTACCAGGAATTAATAACATCTACTGTTAATTCGTTATTGTATTGAGAGGCATCCAATTGGGTAGCACCAAAATCCCAAACATCGGTCAGGTTTTGTGAATAGCCCTGAAGCATTCCTATAAATAGGAAAAGGCTCAAAAATTGTAATTTTTTTATCATCCCATAAAAATTTAGTTTATAATGTATTCTACACTGAAAATGTTCAACAGAAAAACGAAATCGTTTTCGCGGAACACTCATTAGGATCTCTTTATTTAACCTTTACTAAATCCTGCTTTTACAGGAAGCAATTTTGAATGTTTTATATCTTCTTATGGAATTCACCAGAAGAATTCTTACTACTATAAAATAAAAGGGTACGCATTCAGAAGAACGCATACCCATTTATTATTTAATATTCACACCTCATTTTTATGGTCTCCAACGTGGGTCTCCTACATGGTTATCTATCAACGTCTGGTTAGAGATGGTAAAGTCTCCGGAAGAAGGATCTGCAAATCCAGGATCCAAAGTAAAGTACGATGTGGAAGTATCGTAAACCTTCTCTGAACTATCATAGAACGACGGAGCATTCCAATAGTCGTTGTAATTGAAGGTTCCGTTTGCATCTGTGTCGCTTCGGTCTGAGTATAAAGCATCAGTCTCCGCAATGATAGTTTGAGTTACAGTGATTTTGTTAGCGTCAAACCTCACGTATAAAAGCCTTTTACCTCCAACTGAACTGGCGTAGATCGTACATTGATCTATAACTATGTTAGCAGTTAAACCTGTACCGTTCGAAGTTCCGCTGGCATCCATTCTTATAAAGTCACGACCCGAAGCAACGTTATAGAAGGTGCTGTTTTTAAGCAACACATTAAGAACATCTGAACTTCTGAAATCTATAAAATCACCTCCGGAAGTAAAGACATCGTGGACGATTGAATTTTCTACAGTAAGATTCTGTAAAATCGCATCGTTCTCGTGTCCTACAATGAAAGAACGGGAATAATCGTGAATGTTACAACCACTTATCAATAGCGAATTATAATTTCCTGCCTCAGTGTATTCTGCGAAATTGTTCAAGGTAGAGGAGCCTTCCCCATCACCTCTTACATCAAGATCTATTAACTCAACATCTGTGGCTCCATTTTTAAGTTCAAAATTGGCGTGAAGTTGTGGTTTATCATAACTTCTAAGACCTCTGATGGTTAAAGGTTTATCGATAATAATAGTACCTAAGGTATCTGAATAAACTCCTTTTTCCAGCACCAGGATAGCACCGGCGCTTGCATCGCTTATCATTTGCAGTAAATCATCATCGGGAGTCACTAAAATACCTGCACCAATGTCTATTCCTGTAGTGAAGGTTTTTACACCTCTTCTTGTGGTGCCGTTTAGCAGGGTGGCAGTATAATCGGTTTCCGGAGTAAGGCCGGTAACAGTTGCCACTCCGCTTGCCTTTTCTTCAGGAGTTATGGTATGGGTGATATCGCCGGGACTCAGTGTAATACTGGTAACCTCACTGTTCGCAACCCAGCGAAGGGTTACTTCTTTGGCTTTTATGTCGCTAGCTTCTCCATCATAAAACAGTTGTTCCGTTAAGGTTTGTGCCGATGTTGTGGCCCACTTGGAATCATCGAGACCCCTACCGCTTATGGTTTTTACACGAATGGAATACATGGTTTCCTGATCTAAAGGAATGGTTACCGGCAATTCATCAGGGGTTACTTCAACAGTTTTTATGATATTGTTAAAGGTAGAATCTGTCGCAAATTCAACTATGTAGCTTTCCGCGTTATCATCTGCTGTCCAGTTTAATTCCACATTTACCTGATTCCTTACGTGTGCAGTAAGGTTTACGGGTGAAAACTCTCTTTTCACCGGAAGCTCGTCAACAAGAGGTTTATCATAGCTACATCTTGCAAAAGTGGCTACAAGAAGAATGGCTACAAGTAAACTCCTAAGAATATGTCTTACTTTCATAATATAATTGATTAATTTTTTTAGGTTCTAGTATCCGTAATCGTTTACCAATTTACCGTTACTGGCATCGATAAATACCTGCCATATTGGCCAATACTCGTGATCATTAGGGTTCACTCCGGGTGCATAAAGAGAGTTTATCATATCATCTAATGGCTGATCCCAGGTGAAAGCAGAATAGTCTGGTCCCGGATTTGAGGTTTCTCCTCTGTTCAGACCATAGATGTCAAGAGTGTAACCATCATCTTCATATTTATAGTAAAGAGTAGTTGGCACGTTCGCATAATCGCCGGTTCTGTTTTCCAGATTGGTTAATTTATCTTTTTCCTCGTCCAGTTTGGTTTTTAACAGGTTCCAGCGAATAAGATCCTGCTTACGATCCATCTCTCCGGTATATTCAAATTTATACTCTTTTACAATGGCATTAAACATCTCTTCTTTGGTGGTAAGGCCATCTACATACGCATCAACTTTTTCAGCCTGTTGATCTGCAGGGAAAGCTCTTTGGCGAATTTCTTTAAGATAAGGAGCAGCAGCGGCAGGTCCTTCAAGTTCGTTTGCTGCTTCGGCAGCTGTCAGTAACACTTCGGCATATCTCATATAAATAAAATTCACACCGTCATCGTTGGTAGATGTTACATAACGATCCATCCACTCGTATCTATATTTTCCGAAATACCAGGTGTCTAATCCAACAAGTTCCTGTTGGGCAATGCCATCTACTGCAGATCCCCATTGATAAGGCACAGCGGTAACATCTCTACGAGTATCGGATTCATCGTAATCATAAAAAACGGTAGGAGTAGGACCTGCGGTACCACCTCGAGGCTGTCCGGTAAATTGATCCACACTTCGGTGTCGAACGGCAAAAGAGAATAATACTCTTCCGCGACCGCTTGAGAATGGAATTTCCCATAAAGCTTCACCGCCGGCTGCGAGATTTTCTTGATTGTAACTTTTCCAGAAATCCCTAAAAGAAGGATCAAGATGGGCTTTACCACTATTGATGATGTCTTTACACTCATCTAATGCTAATTGATACATTTTCTGAACAGAAAGATCAGGATCGTTACTTCTTCGTATTCCGTCAGGATATTGCTGATAACCGCTTGCAGCCATTGCAAGTCGTGCTCTTAATCCTTTAACAAAGGCCTTGTTTACCCGCTCCACAGTGGAAGTAGCAGGAGAATCGTTAGGCCATGCTACCAAATTTTCAGCCTCTCCAAGGTCCTTGATAAGGTGCTTGTATATAGTATCACGGCTACTTTTAGCCAAATAAATAGTTTCTGTGGTTATAGGCTCAAACCGCGCCGGTACATCCCCCCATGTTTTAATAAGATCGGCATAGTACACCGCTCTATAGGTTAAGGCTGCTCCTAAAAGTTGTCCGAATTCAGTACCCGGTTCCGGGTTTCCATAATTCCTTAATCCGCGAATTACAATATTTGCACGCTCTATTCCCTGATACATCATGGCCCAGGCGTTGTTTTCAGAATTCATTCTGGAATTGTTGGGCTTGGCATCATAAGTAACAAGATCGGCATCTGTACTTCCTAAATTCTTTGCGCTGTAGTTGTATTCTACGTCGGTATTGAATCCATAATAGGGGATAAATCGTCCTCTATAGGAGTTTGTTTGTCCCATAGGCTCTAAAATTCCATCTACTGCACCCTTCGCTAAGCCTACTGTTGAAAAAATCACAGATTCATCGAGGGTTGACTTCGCCGGGGCATCTAAAAATTCCTTGTCCTGATTACAGGAAACTAATAAGCCTGCAAAAATGAGTACCGAGCAGAAATTTATTAAATTTTTCATTTTCATTTTTTTAAAAATTAAGATTTATACCAAATACCACTTGTCTATTTCTTGGAAATGGCGAATAATCTACACCCGGGGTTAAAGGTGTTTTTCTTCTGGTGGAAACTTCAGGGTCCAGACCAGAATAATTTGTAAGAATAAACACGTTGTTTGCAGTTGCGTACACTCTTAGTTTAGAAATATTGATTTTATTCATAAGGGATTCTGGTAAGGTGTATCCCAGAGTAAGAGTGTTCAATCTTATAAAAGAACCGTCTTCTACTGCCCAATCACTAAACACATAGCTTTGCATATATGGAGACCACATGGTGGTATTCGCATTGGCAGCTGCTAGTTGTTGAGGGTCCGTGATTAGCTGGCCTGAATCCGGATTAAGATTGGTCCATCTTTGCCCGTCTGCCATTATAGAACTCAGGTTCCTGTACTGGCTGTTTTCATTTGACGTAGCAAATTGAATTTTATTGGCATTGTAAACATCGTTCCCATAACTATAGTTAAAGGCGGCAGAAAAATCGAAACCGTGAGCAGTGGCATTTATAACAAAACCCCCTGTACTTTTAGGATTTGCATTTCCTATTATAGTATTGTCGTTTACATCTACCACACCATCTCCATTTATGTCTTTCAATTTCATGGTTCCCGGTCTTATGTTTCCAACAATGTCACTATTATCTACCACTCCTGGTTTAAGGGTATAAGTTCCTGTGGTGGCATCATAATTAAAATCGGAAACTTCATAACGTCCATCGCTCTTAAATCCATACATAATTCCGATAGGTTGTCCTACCCGCACCACATAATCGTTTCCAATTTGAGTAGAAGCCCAGTTGGTGTTTTGTCCAAAATCGTCTAACGCCCCCAATGAATTAATTCTATTTCTGTTGGCTGAAATATTGAACGAGAAGCTTAGCGTATAATCAGGCTTGGAAATCGCATAAACATCCAATGAACCTTCTATACCTGTATTTTGAACCTCCCCCAGGTTTCTATACTGATATTCATATCCTGTTCCGGGAACAGGGAATCGTACCAATAAGTCTGTAGTAACATTTTTGTAGGCCTCTACGGTACCACTTAAAACCCTATTGAACATTTGGAAATCTATCCCTGCGTTTTGGGTCACTGTAGTCTCCCATTTTAAATCGGGGTTTGCCAAAGTTCTGGAAGCCGACCAGTAATTAGGAATGTCGTTTAAATAAGAAGTAGTATTAGACTCGAAACTTTGTACGGTTTGTCCGGAAGGAATATTGTTGTTACCTGCCTGGCCATAACTCACTCTCAATTTTAGAGCGTCCAGCCAATCTACGTTTTTCATAAAATCTTCTTCATTTATTTTCCACGCTACAGCAGCCGATGGAAAATATCCCCATCGATTTTTGCCTAAGAATTTACTGGAACCGTCAGCCCTATAGGTAGCGGTAAGAAGGTATTTATTTCGGAATTCATAATTAACCCGGCCAAAGAACGATAAAAGTTTATCATCTGGACTATAATGGTTATCTACCGTTTGAGGAGTTCCTTGTGTGGTAAGTTTTCTTGCGGTATCGAAATTGAAATCCTTTGGGAAACCCTGAACTTCTGAAGTCACCTCATTATCCTGACCAATAATTAATTCCTCACCTAAAAGTAATTTAAGACTATGATCTTCTTCATTCAGGAAATTAGAGAAATCATAATGAATAGTGTTCGCATTTCTGAAGGTCGTACGTTTGCGATCGCTAAAAACAATGGCAGGAAAACCCTGGTTCTCTGCAGACGGCTTGTTGTTAGCGTAATAAGTAGAACGACCATAAAAACGGTAATCCTGATCATTGCGATTATCTAAACCAAAATCGGACTGGAATCTTAAATTATCAATAACGTCCCAGCCAAAACTTCCTAGAAGGTTATAATTTTTTCTAAGTTGCTTGCGCTGATTATCAGCTGTAGCTGTTAACGGATTTACCAGGTAACTTGCAACGGCCTCATCTGTATTTGTAGTTGTAAGTCCCGAGATTGGAATAGGAGAATACTGTACACTGTACTTTAAACGGGAATCAGCAGAAGAAACCTCATTTTGCTCATTGGTTCCCCCTCCATTGATTTCGGTATCGGAATAGCGAACAGTAAAGGAAAGATCTACTTTTTTTCCGGCCTGACTTTTAAGAGCCAATGATAAATTGTCTCTTTTAAAATCGGAACCAATCATAATCGTATTAACGTCATAATGAGAATAGATAAAGTTGAAGTTGCTATTGTCGGAACCTCCGCGAATTGCCAGATTCTGGTTCTGCACTTCCCCCATATTCCCATAAATTTGTTTTTGCCAATCGTTTCCTTCCTGACCTAAATATTGGTCATAATCTTGCCATAGGCCAAAATATTTTTCGTAGGAATCAAGGTGATTAGGATCTTTTAGCAGGGCATATTCATACTGCCACTTAACAAAATCCTGAGGAGAAAGAACATCAAGTGTTTTGGCGATTTTCTGAAGTCCATAAAAAGAATTCACACTCACTGTTACTTTACCGCTCTTACCATTCTTGGTAGTAATAATAATTACCCCGTTAGCACCCCTGGAACCATAAATAGCAGTAGAAGAAGCATCTTTTAATACCGAAATACTTTCGATGTCCGAAGGGCTGATATCGCTCATACTGTTTACAGGAAAACCGTCCACGATGATCAATGGGGAACTATCCTGCGTAAGAGATCCACCACCGCGTACTCTAATATTTATTTGCGCATCTGGAGATCCTTCGGTAGAAGTTACCTGAACCCCTGGAAGACGTCCGGTTAAAGTTTCAGCTACACTAGCCTTGGCTTGTTTGGCCAGGTTATCTCCTGAAATGGAAACCACAGAACCTGTCAAGTCAGATTTTTTGGTAGTTCCATATCCTACCACCACAACTTCATCAAGCGAATTTTGATCTACTTCAAGTTTGGCATTTATAATTTTTCTTCCGCTTACTTTTACTTCCTGTTTTTTATAGCCAACATAGCTAAATACCAGAACAGCATCTGGGCTTGAAACTTTCAGGCTGTATTTTCCGTCGAAATCTGTCATGGTACCGTTAGAAGTACCTTTCTCAATAACGTTAACACCCGGAAGAGGCATTTGATCTGGAGCACTCGTTATGGTACCCGAAACAGTAATTGAATTCTGAGCCCAAATATTACCTGAGACCATACAACTAAAGAGTAACAACATCCAGAGGAACATTGTCTTTTTGGTGAGTATTGTTTTGTTATTCATGATTCGAATAAATGTTGATTAATGATTCTTTTGCTTTGTAATTTTTAACAGTCGGTGCCTGCGCCAGAGCTAAGGTGGTGCGCTTCTGGAGAGTCTCTTTCAAGTCTCTCTTTTCACCTTTCCCAAACGCAAACGATATAGTAGGAAGAAAAATAAAAAGCAGCAACACAGGACCCGCGCCATCAAAAATTGAAAATTTGTTCCTCATAATTAGAATTGATTTTTACATCCGGAAGAGATGCATAAGACCTTTGGTTATAGATTGTTTTTTGTAATCGATTGCACTAAAGTAAATATTAATTATCAATATCCAAAAAAAAACTTAATTATTTTGTTTAAAAAGGAAATGGAGAAGGCAAAAACTAGAGTTATCGCATAAAAAACCGAGGTTTATTTGACAATAGTAGTCTTTCCCGGAGAAATTTTTTTTATTATTGTAGATAATATCAATATTTTCAATCGATTGCATCTACTATTTTTTAGTATCTTCAACCTATGAATGAAAAAGAAAAAGTTACCATCTATGATATCTCTAAAAGATTGAGTATCAGCGCTGCTACAGTTTCAAGAGCCCTTAACGACAATCCAAAAATAAGTGCCAAAACCAAAGAATTGGTTCTTTCGACCGCGGCTGAGATGAATTATAAACAAAATCGGCTTGCCCAGGCCTTAAAGAGCGGAAGAACTAACAATGTGGGAGTAATTGTACCGTATATTGACCGAAACTTTTTCTCCTCTGTTATTAGAGGCATCGAAGAAGAACTTTCCCCTCACGGGTACCACGTAATTATCTGCAAAACCCACGAACTGGTAGAAAATGAAATCAATCATATCAATACTCTTTTAAATACGCAGATCGACGGCATATTTATGTCTATTTCCAAAACCACTCAGAATACCGACCATATAAGTAAGGTATTAAAGGAAAAGACACCGCTTATTTTCTTTGACCGTAAAAAAGATATTCCCGGGTTTAGCTCTGTTACTATAGATGACTTTAAAGGAGGCTACGCTGCAACTGAACATTTAATAAAACAGGGCTGTAAAAAAATAGTTCATTTTTCCGGGGATCTAAATCTGGAGATCTACAAGAATCGTTGCGACGGTTACATGGCAGCCTTAAAAGATTACAATATACCTGTTAAAGAAGAGTATATTATGCAGGTTAATAGTAAAATTGAATCGGGAGCCTCTGCCGTAGCGCAGCTATGGGAACTAAAAGAAAAACCTGACGCAATTTTTTCTGCCGGAGATTATGCGGCCCTTGGCGCTATTCAGGAATTGAAGAAAAGAGACATCAGAATTCCCGACGATGTTTGTGTAGTAGGCTTTAGTAATGAACCTTTTACGAAATATATGGAATTACCTATAACTTCCGTAGATCAGACCCCACTGAATATGGGTAAAATTTCCGCTCAGGTTTTTCTGGAACAAATTCAGGGTTCCAACACCTTAACAATAGAAAAAAAGGTAGTGCTGGCGCCGGAACTGTGTATTCGGAATTCTTCGCAAAGAGTAAAGGTGAAGGCGTTATAACCTGGGAATTTCTACTTCAACTCCTTTTTTTTCTGCAGAAAGATATCCTGCGTAAATGGTAGCGATCACATCTGCCGCCAGCTGACCATCGCTTTCTACCGGCGTTCCATCCACAGCCGACTTATAAAAAGCCTCCATTTCGTGTTGATATCCATTAAACCACGCTTCATCCGGTGACATTTTGGACCACCCCATTTTGGTTCCCGTTTTTTCTACCACGTAAATGTCTTCAAAATTTTCCTCAACAGGATTATAAGTTTCCATAGCGTCGTTTGGCGTAAGATTGCAAACCGTGCGGTGGTTATTCGCGTGCACCTCGAGGTAATTTTTCACTCCCCCGTGCAACAGTTCACTGGCGCTGATATCTGCTATCGTGCCATCTTCAAAAACAATGTGAGTAAAAACATAATCCTCCACATCGGTATAGGAAGCCCTTAAATGACCCTGATTTTCAAAATTTTTAAGTCGGGTAATCGCGTGAGTTCTGGCAGAAATGCTCTTTGGTCGAATAGGCTTCCCAAACCGGGTTTTCCCTTCAACATATTTCAGGTAAATCGCTCCGGCCAAAGGGTGACAGCCTTTGCCCATCAGGGATCCGCCGCCCGACAAATGCCATTTCCCATATGCTGAAGAATGCGAACCGGAATGTGACTGTTGAGCCTGAATCCAAAGAATTTGTGATGTTGTCTTTTCTACAACTTCGCGCTCCTTCTGAATTGCAGGTGCGTAAATCCAGTTTTCGGCGTACATGATCTTCCCTTTGCTGGAAACTTCAGCAGCAAGCATTCTTTTTAAGGAATCCAACACTTTCTCAAGTGCCTGTTTCCGCGGAAAAGTGTCTCCATTAAAATCCTTTATGTCTTCACCAAAATATCCTGTGAGGGGTTTTTCTATAATCACATTTTTACCGCTCTCTAAAACTTTGACAGCAATATCCTCGTGCGTCACCGGCGGAGTGCAAAGATGTACAACATCTGAAGCATCTATTAATTCCTGAAGAGAATCGAACGCCTTTATATCATTTTCTGAAGCGAATTTTTCCCGGTTTTCTTTGGTTGAAGAATATACTCCTGCCACTTCTACTGTGGCGCTAAATACTCTTTTCAGGGCTTCCAAGTGAAAACCGGCGGCAAACCCGGATCCTACGATACCTGCTCTAATTAATGGTTTTTGCATCGAGAAAATTATAGCGAAACGCCTCTTTTCCACGGAATAAAGTCATCCTGATTTAGTTCGTCTGCTTTGGACTTTATTTCTCCGCTGGCTACTTT
>JBAVQO010000376.1:0-2013 GCA_049694135.1 Gillisia sp.
GCCAACGACGATACCTTTAGGACCTCTAATCTTCCCAATCCAAGTGCAGACGAAGCCTTCGGAAGTTCTATGAACGATGATTTTGATGAGGATGACAATGATGTTCCATTTTAAAAAAATTCATGAAGTATCTTTTGCTTTTGCAGATTTTATCATGCGGAGCAAGGATGTTCTTAAAAATATTTTCAGGTCACTGATTTATCTACCCCGTTTCCCTTTTTTTTTCGGTAAACATAGCATAAGAAATTTCTTTCTTATGCTATTCTTACTGATTTTCTGCCGGCCTTCTTTTGCTTCCGAGGTATTGATCCCGATGGATGCCACTTCCCAAACAAATCATTTAAAAGCCTACGGAATAACTTATTACGCCCTTCAGAAAAAACTTACGGTGAAATGGCTTTTGAATTATCGCGGGGGTTCTTTTTTGATTTCAGATGATGAAAACCTGAAAAGGGAATGTCAGATTCGCGGCGTTTCTTTTGAAGAGATTAGCGATTCTAAAGCTGAAGAAATATTGAATGAAATTAGCAGCCCTTCGCAGAACATGGAAGCGGTAGTGCTGGAAAAAGCACCAAAAATTGCGGTGTATTCGCCGCCGGGAAACAAACCCTGGGACGATGCCGTAACAATGGTACTTAGTTATGCCGAAATCCCCTACACGGTAATTTATGATGAAGAAGTGCTTAACAATGAACTTTTGTTATATGACTGGTTGCATTTGCATCACGAAGATTTTACCGGGCAGTACGGCAAATTTTATAGGAATTACAGGAGCACTCCCTGGTATATTCAGGAAAAAGAAGACGCTGAGGCTTTGGCGGCAAAACTGGGATACGAAAAAGTTTCCGAAGAAAAGCTTGCTGTGGCCCTAAAGATTAGGGACTACGTGGTAGGCGGCGGATTCATGTTTGCCATGTGCAGTGCAACCGATAGTTTCGATATCGCGTTGGCAGCTGAAGGAGTGGATATTTGTGAACCCATGTTTGATGGAGATCCCAGTGAACCCGGATACCAGTCCAAGCTGAATTTCGATAATACCTTTGCCTTTAAAGATTTCACATTAGAAAGAAATCCGATGGTTTATGAATTTTCTTCCATCGATATGACCGATAAAAGGCAAATTCCAGCCGAGAGTGACTATTTCACCTTAATGGAATTTTCTGCGAAGTGGGATCCGGTACCTACAATGCTTACTCAGGATCAGACCCGTCTTGTAAAAGGATTTATGGGCCAGACCACAGCTTTTGATCCTTCTACTTTAAAATCAACGGTGATGGTATTGGGTGAGAATAAGTTAAACGGAGAAGCACGGTATATACACGGAGTTAAGGGAAAGGGCTTTTTTACCTTTTATGGAGGCCATGATCCTGAAGATTATCAGCATCGGGTAGGGGATCCGAAAACCGAACTAGAACTCCACCCTAATTCTCCAGGTTACAGGCTAATCTTGAATAACGTGTTATTTCCTGCTGCAAAAGAGAAAAAGCATAAAACTTAAATCTTTATGAGAATTGACAGCCACGTACATTTCTGGAAATATCAACCGGAGACTTACAGCTGGATAGATGACTCTATGAAGCTGATCCAAAAAGATTTTCTTCCGGAAGATTTTGAAACTGTTATGAATAGTAATGAAATTGATGGATGTATTCTTGTTCAGGCTGTTCAGTCTGAAGCTGAAACTGAATTCCTCCTTAAATTATCAGCTGAAAATAATTTGGTTAAAGGAGTAGTTGGGTGGGTCGATTTTTCTTCTGAAAAGGTTGAAGAAAAACTGGAGAAATATTCGAAGAATAAAATTTTTAAAGGAGTCAGGCATACGGTTTACGATGAGCGGGGAGAATTTCTAGAAAACCCGGAATTTCATAACGGAATATCCCTTCTGGAGAAATTCGGACTTACTTATGATATTCTTGTATTCGATTTCCAGCTTGCAGCAGCTATAAATCTTGTAGAAAAATTTCCTTATCAAAAATTTATACTGGATCACATAGGAAAGCCTCAGGTTTCAAA
>JBAVQO010000377.1:0-1961 GCA_049694135.1 Gillisia sp.
AAAAAAAAAAACGGAACTACCTATAGCAGTTCCGTTTTCTACATTGGAAACCATTGTTTCCAGCTAATACATTCCTCGAACTAAATCTACGGAATGATCCTCTGAACAATGACTCCTTTGTATACAATGCCCGTAAATTTCTTTACCCCTGCCCGACGGCAGTCAGCACTGTTTATCGAGAATGTCCTTTAACACGTTCCTAAATTTACTACCCCTGTTATAAAACTAAGTTCCTATAAAAAAACGATTCTCTTGCCCATCATTTTTTTGATGAACATTTTATATAAATCGGGGAAACCATTGCGAGTTTCCCCGATTAACAGAAGAAATTGTTTTCCTAAATCGGCAGTTGCTACAGAAATTTTCTTGAATCCCTGGCTACTTATTGATTGCAATACAATTCTTCCGAAAAACCAATCCGCTTTACGGCGACTGGTTTTTATTTGCTTTCAAAGAACACTTTTTCTTGATTATGGTACCAAGGTAAAACAGATAATCTTTTCAAAAAATGATAAATATCAGTTTTGGAATTTTTTAGAATAAAAAGTGCTGCTGATTTATGCAATTTTTTAGCAGACCAGATAGTTTTCTTCCTCAGGAATTAAAACAAGAAGGGAATTATGACATCGGTCATTCCAAATATTGAAGGGAAACCGCAACTTTAAATAAAAAATATTGATATGTATAAGTCGGTTTGGATCAGCCTTCTTTTCATTTTTCTGCTTTCCTGCGGGAAAAAGAATAATTCCATAAAACCCACGGTAAATACTATCACCCAGTCTGTCTATGCATCTTTGATGGTGGAGCCCGATAGCATGTACGAAGCATTTGCCAATGTTAATGGTATTTTGGAAAGCAATTTGGTTTCCGAAGGAGATTTGGTTAAAAAAGGGATGCCGCTTTTTCAGATAATAAATAACAATACCAAACTTAATGCAGAAAACGTCAGGCTTGCATATACCATGGCCCAACGAAACTATACCGGAAACGCAGCGATACTCGAATCTTTAAAAGATGAAATAAATGCCGCCAGGTTAAAAATGGTAAATGATAGTATCTATTACACCAGGCAAAAGAACCTTTGGGAGCAGCAAATAGGTTCCAAAGCTCAACTAGACGCAAAAAGTCTGGCCTATAAATTAAGCACTAATAACGTTTCGAGTTTGGAAATAAAACTCAACAGAACCAGGCAGGAGCTGGAGACCCAGTTGGCTCAAGCAGCCAATAGTTATAAAAATTCCCTCATTACTACACAGGATTATACAGTTACCAGTAAGGTTGAAGGTGAAGTTTATGCGCTTTACAAAAAACCGGGTGAAATCGTTACTCCGCAGCAACCGCTGGCAATGTTGGGAAGTTCCAATAAATTTTTACTCGAGCTTCTTGTGGATGAAGTAGATATTGTGAACATTGCTGAAGGGCAAAAAGTTGTGGTTACTTTAGATGCTTATCCCAATGAAATTTTTCAGGCACACGTTACCAAAATTTACCCTAATAAAGATGAACGTAACCAAACTTTTAAGGTAGAAGCAAGATTTGTTCATCCACCACAAATTCTTTATCCGGGATTTTCTGGTGAAGCCAATATCATTATCGCTATTAAAGAAAACGTATTAACGATCCCACCAGAATATCTTCAAGATAAGAACAAGGTCAATACGGTAAAGGGGATTATTGAAGTGACTCCCGGCTTGCGAACCGAGAACCTGGTAGAAATAAAGTCCGGCCTTACTGCCGAAACCCGTGTATTAAAACCAGATAACCAATGAACGGCCAGTTGCTTTTGGGGATAGCAAAAACCCATTTATTATCTAAAATAAAACAAACCACTATTGCGGCTTTGGGTGTTGCCTTTGGCATAAGCTCTTACATTACCCTGGTTAGTTTTATGACGGGACTCAACAAGATGCTGGATAACCTTATTTTGAATCAAACCCCGCATGTTCATGTTTATAATGAAA
>JBAVQO010000378.1:0-2209 GCA_049694135.1 Gillisia sp.
AATATTCAGTTTAACTACTAATCAAAACATTATGAATGGCCAATTTTATAAGTGCGCGATCTTTATTCTTTCGGTTTCTTTTCTTTTCTCCTGTTCCGGATTAAAGAAAGCAGCAGAACAAGAATCTCTTGCAAAACCTGCTATTATACCTCTTCCGATGAAGTTATCCTGGGGCGAAGGGAGTTATGTGGTTCCTAAAATGAATACCGTTTGTTACGGAGAAGGAGGGGCAAAGACAGCGGCCTGGCTTCAGAAACTCTTGCTTAATTCCGGAGTCACGGTCAATCTTAACGAAAACAACGACTTGACCTGCGGAAACTGGAAAATTATTAAAGATGTCAGCCTTAAGGGGCAGCTGGGAGATGAAGGATATTTACTGAATATAGGGGCGGAAGGAGTGACTTTAAAAGGGGCTACAGATGCCGGATTATTTTATGACGTCCAGACGCTACGACAGTTCTTTCCTCCTGCCATTGAGCAAAATGAGCTTAAAAATGTAAAAGTGAGTCTGCGTTATGCGAAAATAGAAGACAAACCGGCCTATAGCTGGAGGGGAACGATGGTTGATGTGGCACGAAGTTTTTTTGATCTCAATTATTTAAAGCGCCATGTGGATAGAATGGCCTTGTACAAACTGAATCGTCTTCATTTACATCTTACCGATGATCAGGGATGGCGAATCGAAATTAAAAGTAAACCAAAATTGACGGAACTTGCTTCGAAAGGTTCTATTGAAGGCGGGCGTTCGGGTTATCTTACTCAGGAAGAATATAAGGAGTTGCAGGATTATGCGCTGGAACGTAACATTATTATTATTCCGGAAATAGACATGCCCGGTCATATTTATTCAGCACTTCAGGCTTATCCGGAACTCAATTGTCCAGAAAATTCGAACATTCATCCCCAAAAAGCTCTTCCTCCCGATTTTTATGGTGGTGAGGAAGTAGGTTGGAGCAGGTTTTGCCTGGCAAATCCCAAGACCTACGACTTTGTTTCAGAAGTAGTGGGAGAACTTGCGGGTATAACAAAAGGTCCGTGGATTCATATGGGAGGAGACGAGATCGAGGATCCCCTGTACCAAGAGTTTGTTGTAAAGGCAGATTCAATTGTTCATCACTACAACAAAATTCCAATCGGTTGGGAAGAGGTTACGCAAACAAAGGTGAGTCCAGATTTTATAAGCCAGAACTGGAATGGAAAAACGAAAAGTGTCATGAAAGATGTGAAAATTATAGAGTCGATCTGTTCCTATTTTTATCTGGATCATGGAAACACTGCTGAACAGAAGAATACGGCGACCTGGTGTACCCAGGGAATTACTGTGGAACATATTTATAGCTTTTCTACCTCGAATCCCAATGTGATAGGTGTAGAAGCTCCGGTGTGGACTGAGAAGGTACATAGTGATGAAGCGCTGGATGATCGTTTTTGGCCCAGGGCGGCGGCGGTAGCAGAGGTGGCATGGACTTCTTCAGAAAAAAGAGAATTTGCCGATTTTAAAGAAAGATTGGCACAACACGGTTCCAGATTGAGTGAAATGGGAGTTCATTTTTTTACCAGTCCCGGGATCAATTGGCAAAAAGGGAATGACATCAAAAAACCGAATGGGGTTTTTTCGAATGTCAGTACTTCAAAATAAGGAGAAAAAATCTCGTAAGCAATATCAATTATCTTGGCGGGTCGTTTGGCAATTCTATCACAGGTTCTGCCAGGTATCGCTTCTGAAATGGACTAACGATCGTTTCCGCAGCGAATTTTTAAAATTAGTTTGCAGATGACACTTTTTACAAATTTTAATATCGCCTTTAAAAGTTCAAAACCATGAAATCCCGAAAAGGAGAGATTTTCTCAAGAGCTCACTGTTCTCCGGCCTTGGAGCCGCGCTTTTTCCCTTTGACCTGTTGGCGGAAGAGTTGGAGGAGCTTTCAAATGCCTCTGTTGTTGCCCAGAAGAAAAAAGTTATTGTGGGCGGCGCAGGCATATCTGGCCTTTGCTGTGCATACGAGCTTATGAAATTGGGACATGAGGTTACTGTTTTAGAAGGGAGTGGTCGTTGTGGAGGTCACGTTTTTACGGGCAGGGACGGCCTGACAGAAAATTTATATACCGATTATGGCGCCGATCATATTACAAAACCGGGCTACGAAGAATTTTTTAATTACGTTGAAAAATTCGGTTTGTCGGTAATTCCTTACCCTCATGCTGAAGG
>JBAVQO010000379.1:0-5296 GCA_049694135.1 Gillisia sp.
CAACCATATAAAATGAACCAGAATACCTTCATACAAATTATAGATCCTGTAAAAGATAAAATTTATCGATTAGCGCTGCGACTGCTGGTTTCTAAAGAAGCCGCCGAAGATGCTACTCAGGATGTAATTTTAAAACTTTGGGACCGTAACGAAAAGATCAAGCATTATGCCAATATTGAAGCTTTTGCGATGACGGTTACAAAAAATCATTGTTTGGATCAGTTAAAATTGAAAAACAATAACAATCTTAAGATTGTACATAATAATTACGAAAATAATGAGCTTTCGGTTCACCGGCAATTGGAAATAGATGATGAACTCGAAAAGGTGGCACAGATCGTGAAAGGATTGCCGGAACAACAACGAATGATTTTTCAGCTAAGAGATATCGAGCAATATGAATTTGCCGAAATCGCAGAAATTTCAGGAATGAATGAAACGGCTATCAGGGTAAATCTTTCGAGAGCCCGAAAAAAAATAAGAGAAGAATTACTTAAAAAACATCGCTATGGAATTAATTAAGATAGAAGCTCTGTTGCGCAAGTACGAGGAAGGCACCACCAGTCTGGCAGAAGAAGAGCAGTTGCGCACTTTTTTTACTACGGGGCAGGTGCCCGAGCATTTAAAGAGCTATGAACTGCTGTTTTCCTTTTCTTCAAAAGCGAAAAACATTACCTATACAGGCAAACCGGCATTTAATTATAAGCCGCAGGAAAATAAAAGGAAAAGAAAATTCTATGCGTATGCAGGAATCGCTGCCAGTATTCTGCTAATTGCCTCGGTTTTTACTTTTCAGGAATTGCATGAAAACCAGTATAGCGATAAAGAATTAGGAACAGTGCAGGACCCCCAGGAAGCCTATCAGCAGGCAAAGCAAACTTTAGCAATGGTTTCCCAGGTTTTAAATAACAGCAAAGAAGATCTTGTATACATAAAGGAATTTAATAATACCAAAAATCAATTTATAAAAGAATAATTTAATCCTCTCAACAATGAAAAAGTTAATAATTATTGCAGTAATGAGTTTAATCTCCCTGGCAGGAACGGCTCAGAATTTTCAGAAATATGAAAATATGAAAGACGTAGATGCCATGATCATGACCAGTAAAATGTTCAAATTGCTGGCAAAAGTCGATCTTAGTTCCGATGACCCGGAAGCGCAACGCTATCTTAACCTTATTAATAATCTAAACGAAATAAGGGTTTTTTCATCCAGCAATGCCAACATTCGTAGTGAAATGGCAACAGATGTTTCTTCCTATTTAAGCAAAAATCCTATGGATGAACTTATGAAGGTGAAAAAGGATGGAAATAACATAAAATTCTATTCAAAACCCGGAAGGAACGATGATTATGTAAGTCAGCTTTTTATGTTTATGCAAGGTGAAAAAGATGGCAAACCTATTTCGGTAATTATGAGTATTACAGGAGACATCGACCTTACCCAGTTATCTAAACTAACTTCGGATCTTAAAGTTCCGGGAGCCGATGAGCTTAAAGATGCCAAGAAAAAATCATAATCATGAAAAATTCTTCTAAACTGGCCTTACTTATCGCCCTCATATTCTTTATTTCCTGTGATAATAAGGAAACGCTTCAGGAATATTATGTAGACAATCAGGGAAACCAGGATTTTGTGGCCATAGACGTTCCAACAAGTATGTTTGCCAGTTCTAAAGGACTCGAGCCTAAAGAGCAGGAAACCCTGGAAACCATTAAGAAAATCAATGTTCTGGCGGTTCCTAAAAGAACTGCCAATCAGGAGAAAATAGATTCTGAAAGAACTAAAATCCTCGATATTCTTAAAGATGAAAAATATCAGCTCCTAATGAAGTATGGAGGAGGGGATCGAAAACTGGAAATGTATTATACCGGGACCGATGATGCCATAAATGAGATTGTAGTGTATGGATACGATTCTAAAAAAGGAGTGGGTATTGCTCGTATTCTTGGAGATAACATGAATCCCGCCGATATAGGAGAACTAATCAGGAACCTGAACCGCGGCAGTGTGAACATGAACGGGTTACAGGGAATTGTTAAAATGTTCTCAGACTCTTCAGTTGCCCCCGGAAAAGTGAAAATCCAAGCCAGGGATAGCATCGGCCTTGCCCAGGACAGTATTCAGTAAGAACCGTTAATTCAAAAAAAAGCCTGTGTAAAATTTTATTTTGCACAGGCTTTTTGGTTTTAAACTCCGGTATAATTTTGCGGAGTTATAGATTTTAGTTCCAACTTTACTTCGGCAGAAACGGCTAAGGTATCAATAAAGTTTCCAATACTGGTTTTAGTAATTTTTTCGTTGGTACGCGTAAGGCCTTTCAGGGCTTCATATGGATTTGGATATCCTTCCCTTCTTAAAATAGTTTGAATCGCTTCGGCAACAACTGCCCAGTTATTTTCGAGATCGGCATTAATTTTACTTTCGTTAAGCAGTAATTTATTCAACCCCTTTAATGTGGACTGAAAAGCGATAAGAGAATGACCGAGGGGGACGCCGATATTGCGTAACACCGTGCTATCAGTTAAATCTCTTTGAAGTCGACTTACCGGAAGTTTTGCCGCCAAATGCTCAAAAAGCGCATTTGCTATTCCTAAATTTCCTTCGCTGTTCTCGAAATCTATGGGATTTACTTTATGGGGCATTGCCGAAGATCCTACTTCGCCTTCTTTTATTTTCTGCTTAAAATAATCCATAGAAACGTAGGTCCAGATATCCCGGTCCAGGTCTATAAATATGGTATTTATTCGTTTTAAAGCATCAAACAGCGCGGCCATGTGATCGTAATGTTCAATTTGTGTGGTAGGAAAAGAATGATGCAGGTCGAGCACCTTTTCCACAAATTCTTTCCCGAAGTTCTTCCAATCTATTGCCGGAAAAGCCACTTTATGAGCATTATAATTTCCTGTTGCTCCTCCAAATTTAGCGGCGTTTGGAATTTGTTTCAGCAAATCCAGTTGCTGTTCTATTCGGGTTATAAAAACTTCAATTTCTTTGCCTAATCGGGTAGGAGAGGCTGGTTGCCCGTGGGTTCTTGCCAGGAGAGGAATGTTTTCCCAATTTTTGGCCAGGGATTTCAATTTCTGAAGCAATTCTTCTACAGAAGGTAAATACACCTCCTGAACAGCTTCTTTCAAACTTAAAGGAACCGCTGTATTATTGATATCCTGGGAAGTGAGACCAAAATGAATAAATTCCTTTTGGCTGCTCAACCCGATTTCATCAAATCTTTTTTTGATGAAATATTCTACCGCCTTTACATCGTGATTCGTGGTTTCTTCTATTTTCTTGATGGCAAGGGCATCTTTTTCTGAAAAATCCCTGTAAATGTTTCTTAATTCCTCAAATTGTTCAGAATTCACATCTTTAAGCTGAAGAAGTGGAATATTGCACAAGGCAATAAAATACTCGATTTCTACTCTTACCCGGTATTTTATAAGCGCTTCTTCGCTAAAATATTTGACCAGTTTTCGAGTTTTTTGATGATACCTTCCATCAATAGGCGAAATTGCTTGTAACGGATTCATTATTTCATAATTTAAGGCTCAAAGATAAACCTTTAGCCACTTTTAGAAAGTTTAATAGAAGTTTTATTGCGTCAACTTTTAAGAAGATCCTCCACAAGTAAAGGCACTGCTTTAACAGCTTTTTCTGTCAGAACATGTAAATTCTTAGAGGTGGACAACATCGGGTTGGGATCAATAAAATAAATGGGAATGTTGTTGGGAGCAAGATCAAGTAAAGCAGCCGCCGGGTAAACCTGCATGGAAGTGCCAATAATAATAAAAATATCAGCTTTCGCTGTAATTTCCTGTGCCTGGCGGAACATTGGTACGGCTTCTCCAAACCATACCACATGAGGCCGTAACTGTTGATTAAAGTCACAACAATCGCCGATGTTGATATCTGCTGTCCAGTCCAGTACCAGATTGTTATCAGAGGTGCTTCTGGCTTTCAGCAGTTCCCCATGAAGATGCAAAACGTCTGTACTTCCCGCCCTCTCGTGAAGATCATCTATGTTTTGAGTAATTATGGATACTTTGTAAGATACTTCAAGTTTTTTGAGAGCAAAATGTGCAGCATTTGGCGAGACCTTTAATAGTTGCCGGCGTCGCTGGTTGTAAAAGTCCAGTACTTTTTCAGGATTTTTTTTCCATCCGTCGGGAGAGGCAACTTCCATAATATCGTAACCTTCCCACAACCCATCGGCATCGCGAAAGGTTTTTATACCACTTTCGGCACTAATTCCTGCTCCGGTAAGAACCACAATGTTTTTCATTCCAATGTTCTTCAGAAAAGGAACAAGTTATGATAAAAGGTTGAAAAACCCGAATGAGAATAATATCTCCAGAAAATTAAAACTCAATATCCAGCCCAATCGGGCAGTGGTCAGACCCATAAAATTCTGAATATATTTCTGCAGATTTTACCTTATCGACCAACGACGGGCTGATCAGGAAATAATCAATTCGCCAGCCCACATTTCGCTCCCGGGCCTGAAAACGATAATCGAAGTAAGTATAAGCAACCTTTTCCGGATGAAGATGCCGAAAAATGTCAACAAAACCGGCATTTATGTAGTTGTCCATTCCATCAATTTCAGGTTGGGTGTACCCTGCAGATTTATTGTAATTCGATTTATCGTTTTTTATATCTATGGGCCGATGTGCTACATTAAAATCTCCACAGGCGATTACGGGTTTCTTTTTTTCAAAATCCTTTAAAAACTTCAGAAAATCCCGGTCCCATTTTTGCCGGTAATCCAGCCTTCCCAGCCCATTTACCCCGGAATTAGGAACATATACGTTTACCAGATAAAAATCTTCGAACTCTGCAGTGATTATCCTTCCTTCTGAATCGTGTTCCGAAACCCCCATGTCATCCTTAACATCCATCGGAAAAATTTTCAAAAGAAACGAAACCCCAGAATAACCTTTTTTTTCTGCGGAATTCGAAAGAAGTTCATAATTTCTGAATACCGCCAGCGTCTCGGCAACCTGAGACTTTTGTGCTTTGGTCTCCTGAAGACAGAGGATATCCGGATTCATGTTATCTATCGATTCTTTAAAATCCTTTTTGATAATGGATCGGATGCCGTTTACGTTCCATGAAACAATTCTCATTTTAATCTTTTTTTACTGTTAGTCTTAGAGATGGTTCCTTTTACTAAAGATATAAAAAGAATGGGAGTGCGGAGGGAATGAAAAACAAAAAAAGCCGAAATTATATTTCGACTTTTTCCAAATTCCAGTAGCGAGAGGGGGGCACGATCCCCCGACCTCCGGGTTATGAATC
>JBAVQO010000380.1:0-1978 GCA_049694135.1 Gillisia sp.
AACACTGCTTTTAACGATCCGAATCCTGTCCTGTTTTTTGAACACAAAGCACTCTATAGGAGTATCCGGCAGGAAGTTCCTTCAGAATATTTCACGATTCCTTTTGGCCAGGCTGCACTACTGAAGGAAGGTGGTAGTCTTAGTATAATTACCTACGGTGCTCCGGTGCATTGGGCCCTCGACGCTTTAGAGGAATTCCCCGAGCTACAGGTGGATCTTTTAGATTTGCGATGTCTTCAGCCTTTAGATAAGGAAAGCATTATCAAATCGGTACAAAAAACGGGAAAGGTTCTATTGATTACAGAAGATACATTATTTGGCAGTATAGCTTCAGACATTGCCGCCATGATCGCCGAAGAATGTTTTCAGTTTCTGGACGCTCCAATAGCCAGATTAGGCAGCCTGGAAACCCCTGTTCCTTTCGCTGCAGCTCTAGAAAATGTATACCTCGCGAAATCAAGAATAGTAGGAAAAATTAAAGAAATTGTATCGTTTTAATAGAACTTTAGCAGGAGGATTGAGGTTTTAAGATTTATTAACATATTCTTTGTTAAATTATTAATAATCTTTTGTCTTTGGGAAAAGGGTAGACTAATTTAGTTGAGACTAATCATTTAAATTCATATTATGATACGACTAATTGTTATTTTCCTAATCATTGCTATCGTTGCCGCCATCTTTGGTTTTGGCGGTATTGCCGGTGGAGCAGCTGATATTGCTAAAATCATTTTCTATATCTTTTTAGTTTTGCTGGTAATTTCACTTATAAGCAGATTATTCAGATAGAGATTTGCGATCTTAATGGAACCAATCCGGGATAATCATAAAAGGTTAACCGGTTTGGTTTTTTTTCTAATTAAAAATAATAAAGATGAAGAAATTATTGATAATCCTTAGCGCTGCTTTACTTGTGGTTTCATGTGGTCCCGGTAAACAGGCAACAGAAGCAAGAAAAACATTTAAAGGAGACTGGGTTTTAGATAATATAAGCTATCCCAACAACTCGGGAGAATTCAATGTTACCCTTTTTAACGATGCGTCCGCGTCCTGCTTTAGAGGCAGCACCTGGAGCTTTGTTTCCAACAATAACACCGGAACCTATACTTTACAGGGGCCCGATTGTGATAATGGGAAACGATTTTTTGTTTGGTCCATAGATTCCGAAAATTCCGGAATGGGAGTTTTCGACTTTTTATTAAAACCTACAGACAGTAAATGGAATTCTACTACAGGAAATGAAGGGTTTAGATTAAACCTGGTTTCTCTTTCTCAAACTACCATGGTATGGGAAGAAACGGTTACTCTGGAAGGATCTCCATTTGTTATACGAATGAACTTTACTAAACTTTAAAATAAATAGTTATGAAAACAGGAATAAATAAAATCTTGGCCGTCTTTTTTGCGGCGACCCTGCTAGTGGGTTGTCAGGCGACCAAAAATGCGAATAATAAACAAAAAGGTGCGGTGATTGGAGCAACAAGCGGTGCGGTAATTGGCGGCGTAATTGGCAACAACACCAAAGGAGGCAACACTGCTTTAGGAGCTATTATAGGCGGAGTAGTTGGTGGAGCAGCTGGTGGTTACATCGGAAGCCGAATGGATAAACAGGCTAAACAGATCGAAACCGAAATTCCCGGCGCAGAAGTAGAACGTGTAGGCGAAGGTATAAACGTGACTTTCGATGAGAATAGCGGAATTTACTTTGATACAGATAAATACAACATCAGTGGCAAATCTGCCGACGCTCTTGATAAACTGGCTGGTATCTTTAAAGAATATCCAAACACGAATATTCTGGTGGAAGGTCATACCGACAACACGGGGAGCGAAAGCTATAACTTAACCCTTTCCAAGAATCGTGCACAGGCCGTTACAAACTACTTGGTAGATCACGGTATTTCTGCCGGAAGATTTACTACTAAATGGTATGGAGAGTCACAGCCTAAATATGACAACAGCACTGCCGAAGGTCGTTCCA
>JBAVQO010000381.1:0-8334 GCA_049694135.1 Gillisia sp.
GAAGTATAGGCCCTTTTCGCGGGGGAAGATCTGTAACCGCCAGCGGAGTCATTTCTGATCCTCTTACTTACTACATGGGGACTACCGGCGGCGGACTTTGGAAAACGGAAGATGCCGGCCAGCACTGGAACAATATTTCAGATGGCTACTTTAAAACCGGATCTGTTGGCGCTATTGCCGTTTCACCATCAAATCCTAATATCCTTTACTGCGGAATGGGAGAACACGCCATAAGAGGAGTTATGACTTCATATGGCGACGGGGTATATAAATCTACCAATGCGGGAAAAACCTGGCAAAAGGTGGGTCTGGACAAAACTCAACAAATTTCCCGTATTATTATTCATCCCACCAATCCAGACATTGTTTATGTGGCGGCACAAGGCGCAGCAAACGGCCCCACCAGGGAACGCGGAGTTTATCGCTCTTTAGACGGAGGAAAAACATGGGAAAATGTACTTTTTGTAAACGATCTTTCCGGCAGCGCAGAGCTCTCTATGGATAAAAATGACCCGCAGGTTCTCTATACCGCAATGTGGCATAACGAACGTAAACCCTGGAAAGTAATAAGTGGCGGAGAAGGAAGCGATTTGTACAAATCTACAGACGGTGGTAACACTTGGAATAAAATGAATAAAGGTCTTCCGAAAGAAAAAGGAAAGATGGCTATTGCTGTAAGTCCTGCAAACTCCGATAAAGTTTATGCGTTGATAGAGAGCGACAGTCAGAAAGATCTCGGCGGCCTTTTTGTTTCTAATGATGCAGGAGAAAACTGGAAACAGGTAAGCGATGACAACAGGCTTACCCAACGTGCCTGGTATTATACAGAACTCTTTTTGGATCCCAACGATGAAAATGTGGTATATGTAATGAGCGCTTCGGCCTTAAGGTCTATAGACGGTGGGAAAACCTGGGAAGTTATGCCCGATGCCCACGGAGACTATCATAATTTATGGATAAACCCGAACAATTCAAAAAATATGGTGATTGCCGATGACGGTGGTGCCGCGATTTCTTTTAATGGAGGAAAGACCTGGTCTACCCAGGATAACATGCCTACCGGACAGTTCTACAGGGTAAATGCTGATAATGAGTTTCCCTATAACCTGTATGGAGGTCAACAAGACAATACTTCTGTAAAAATTGCGAATTTGTCGCTAGGCAGAAGTAGCATTTCGCAGCAGGACTGGACTTATGCTGCGGGAGGTGAAAGTGCGTTTTTAGCCTTTGATCCAAATAATCCTCAATACGTATTAGGCGGCAGTTACCTCGGAACAATTGAGGTTCTTGATATGAAAGCGAAAGCCAGTACAAATATAATGGCTGCACCTATTCAATATTTAGGAAGAGAAGCGAGGGACATGAAATATCTTTTTAACTGGAATGCACCCATTATCTGGTCTCAATACGAATCCAACACCTTTTACCATGGAGCGCAACTGGTTTTAAAAACTTCAGATATGGGAAAAACCTGGAAAGAAGTTTCCCCGGATCTTACCCGAAATCAGGATGAAAAACAGGGTAATGGCGGCGGCCCCTACACCAACGAAGCGGTAGGAGCAGAAAACTATGGTACACTTAGCTATATGGTAGAATCACCACTGGAAAAAGGGGTGATCTGGACCGGAAGTGATGACGGTTTTGTATATCTTACCCGAGATAATACGAAAACCTGGCAAAATGTTACCCCAAAAGGTCTGGAAGAAACGCTTATAAACAGCATAGAAGTTTCTCCACATGATCCCGCAACAGCCTATATTGCCACTACCCGATATAAATTTAATGATAAGACTCCTGCGTTATATAAAACAACAGATTATGGAAAAAGCTGGACAAATATCAGCGGCAATATTCCTTATGGTGCTTATACCCGCGTAGTACGCGAAGATCCCGAAAACAAAGATATTTTGTACGCTGGTACAGAAACCGGGATGTATATATCCTGGAATGGAGGTAAATCCTGGGAAAGTTTTCAATTGAATTTACCCGTAACTCCTATTACAGATCTTAAGATTCATCATGGAGATTTATTAGTAGCAACCTCAGGAAGGGCTTTTTGGATTTTGGACAATATTTCTTTGCTCTCACAATATGAAAAAACAAAGTCAGAAAAGAATAAAGATCTGGTACTTTACACTCCTGCCGATGCACTCTATGGCTCCTGGGGAAGTCCGTTGAATAGTAATGGCCGCGATGTAAAGGGAACCATGGAATCTGAAGGAGTTAATCCGGCCAATGGCGTGGTTATTTATTATCAGTTACCAAAATTACCAGATTCTATTCCGGTTACGCTCACTATTAAGAATAGCGCCGGGAAGAAAATTCGTAGTTTTAGCTCCGTAGCAGACAAAGATTATTCTGAATATGATGGAGGACCACCTGCAGACGAAACTCTTTCAAAAAATGAAGGCCTTAACCGTTTTGTATGGGATATGCGAAATCCCATTTTACCGGGGGTGCCAAAGGCGTATATAGAAGCCAGTTATCGGGGTCATAAAGTCTCTCCCGGAACCTATACCCTGGAACTTAGTGCCGGCGGAAAAACACAAACCACTACCGCGGTGATTGTTAAAAATCCGTTGTACAGAACTACTGAGGAGCAGTATAAAGAATATGATGCGATCATGGAGGAAATGGAACAGAACCTCACAGAAATGCACAGTACTGTTAACAGGTTAAAAAAGATAAACGATCAGATTTCAGAAGTGTTAACCTTCCTGCGGAAAAATGACAAAAACCCGGAACTAATAAAACAGGGAGAAAAATTACATTCGGATATAGCTGCCTGGGATGAAGAAATGATTCAGCGCAAAGCAAAAGCCTATGACGACGTGGATAATTTTGTAAACAAGTTTTCTGCCCAGTATTTATTTTTAATCAATCAGACCGAAAGTGCTATACCTATTGTTAATGCACCTTCGAAAGAGAGAAAAGTAGAATTGGATAAACAATGGGATTCTCTAAAATCTCGGGCCAATGAATTCCTCGAGTCCAGAATTCCGGATTATAATAAGTTGTTATGGAATGCGGGAATAGGTGCTATTCCGCTTAAATAAAAAGTGTGTGAAACGTAGAATTATTCAGCTTTAATAACGATTGGCATTTTAAAAACGCTGGAAACGGGAATTCCTCGTTTGTTTGCGGGATAAATTTTTGGAAGCGAATCCACACTTTGTTTCAGCCATAATTTCAACTCCGGCAATTGATTGGTCACGGCGGTATCTACCAAAACAGAATCGATTTCGGGTTTACCGGTTTTGGAAATTTCCAGATACAGCATCATGGTGTCACTAACAGGTTTGGTAACAATGGGTTGTTGCCGGGAAAGATAGGAGTAGATCGAATCGGCAACAGTTTTTTCAAAACAACGTCTTGCCTTTGCACGATCTGTAATATTCTTGCAGCTTTCAAAAGCCGGATATTCGTCTACTTCTTTCCAGTTTACACTCTTGGTTTCCTGGTCCAGAACTTCTTCTGAAGAGATCTTTTTTGTCTCAAAATTATTACATCCTGCAAAAAGAGGTAAAAGAATTAGGAGTAAAGTTTTTTTCATAGACGTATATTCTGAAATCTCCAGTACTCAAAAATAAGGAAATAAAGCAGCTTAGGAAAAAATATTCGTATCACTGTTTAAGGCTGAGGAATACTAACCTTAAAACTACTTCCGTTTTCTTCAGAAGAAGAGATTTCTAGTTTCCCATTTACCTCATCTATAAGACTTCTAACTATTTTAAGTCCGAGTCCATAACCAATTTCTCCTGCTGTTCCTGCCGAAATAATGGAACCGCCTTCTAATATAAGTTGAATTTTTTCTGCAGCAAGACCTTTTCCCGAATCGGAAACCAAAATTTCAAAACGCTCATTTTCCCAGCTGAAATGAGTTGTTACCTTTCCGCCGGAAGGAGTAAACTTGATAGCATTTGAAACCAAATTCCCTATAATTTGAAGTAAATTGGCGTATAAAACAAACGCATTTTCTACCGATGGATCTCGGAGTATTTCGAGAATCACATTTTTGGTATCGCCCTGAGGTTTATAAAGAGAAAGAATTTTATCTCCCAATTCTTTTACTGAAATCTTTATAGGTTGAAAAAATCGGGAATCTCTGGAATCTAAGATTTCAGAGGTTAACTCTAATAAAGCGCTACTGCTGCGCTCAATTTTTTTGAGATAGGATTTCGCTTCCAGCAAACTTAAAGGATTTTCTTCCGAAGCCAGTCTTGCCAAGGCCAACATGCTGGAAACAGGAGAGCGAACATCGTGGGCGAGTTTGTTTTTGATGGCCAGCACCTCGTAAATTTCTTTTTTAGCTCTTTTAAGATCTTTTTTCAGCTGAAGTCGCTCTACAATTTCTTCTGCAATTAATTTTAACTGGGCTTTTTTTTCAGGGCCTATTTCTTTTTTCTCGGAATCTATAACACATAAGGCTCCAATTTTATCTCCAGAATCTGTGGTAAGCGGGAAGCCTAAGTAATATTTAGTATTCTTAATGTCAGAAAAACGTTCATCTTCATCAACAGAAGGAATTTCAAGATAATCGTCTTCCTGGATAGTATATTGACAAATGGATTTTTCTCTCGGGGTTTGCTGCACCGCCATTCCGTAGCTGGAGATCGTCCACTGCGTATAAGTATCGATTAAATTAATTAGAGAAATATCGGTGCCTGCAATACGGGCCGCCAATTGGTTTAAATGCTGAAATTCTTCCTGTAACTCTTCATAATCAAGTTCATAAGAATTTAGGTTTTTGACACGCTGGTATTCAGCTTCAACGGTTAAAGTATTCATGTAGGGTTTCGTTTATTGGGGTTGTGCAAAGATACGAAACCCTTCATACAATGGAAGAGAAGAAATAGTGTTTAACGCTTACTCTTTCCTAAAAGAAAAGCCGAAGTTCCCACTTCGGCTCTAATTGCTGTTAAGTAACTAATTCAAAAGAATATCTACTTTCCGTTTTGAAAAACGATTGGTAAAGAATAGACAACATTTACCGGCTGTCCTTTTTGTTTCCCGGGTTCCATTTTTGGTAGAGAATTGATTAGCCTTTTTGCCTCGTTCTCGAGTTCGGGAGAACTTGCTCTTGCTTTTATGTCTGTGACACTACCAGTTTTGTCTATCTTAAACTGCACAATAACTCGATTTACCCCTTTTTTGCTGAAGGGTTTTACTCCTGCAATGTCAAAATTTTTAGCTACAAAATTTTGTATTTTGGAAGTCATACAGTCTTTCTTTTCTTTATTTGTAGTAAGATTTTCGCAGCCGGGAAAAATAGGAACCTGGTCTATCACAGCAAAAGGAACGTCGGCACCATTTGAAGAATATCCTTTTACAGTAATTGATGAAGTGGACGATGAACTTCCTTTATTTCCAGCAACTGACTTCTGTACAACTTTCTTCATCAATTCCACCATTTTATCTTTTTCTTCCTGCGAAAGATTATCTTTTTCCTGAATAGATAATTCTAATTTGTCAATCTGGGAAGAAATAGAATTAACTTCTTGATCATTCCCAAGGGAACTATGGTCTTCTGTACAGGAAACATAAGTTACCATAATAAGCATTAGCGGGATGAGCACTAAATACTTGATTTTTGCGATTGATTTTGATTTCGATTTTTGTAACATAACGATTCGTTTTTTGATTAATGAATGACTAAAAAATTGATTGATGAATGATATATTTTGGGTGTTAAAAGCCGTATTCAATAACTGCTCAAAATAGGCTTTTTTATGGGTGGTCTTCACTGCCTGCTCATCGGCCAGGAACTCGTGCATCCCCATAATTCGCTGCTGATAAACATAGATCAACGGGTTAAACCATAGCAGGATTTTAAACACTTCAAAAAGAAGAAGATCCAGACTGTGTTTCTGCTTTACATGAACCAGTTCATGCGCCAGGATTTGTTTTTTTTCCTCATCTGAAAGCTTATCGCCAAGAAAAACAGTGGTCAAAAAGGTGAAAGCCGCTTTAGAATCTGGGATTTCTATGATTTTGAAATCCTTTTCTTCTGAAACCTTCCGAAAACGGAAAAGCCGGTTTAGATTCTTGGATTTTTTCAGAAAAAGGGCGAAACTAATAAGAATTCCCAGAAAGTAAATAATGAGCCACCAGTTTACAGAAACACCATTTTCGGCAGAGAGATAGATGGTCGGCAGGGTCTCAACCTGTTGGGGGTTATTTCCCACGAGCAATTGCGGAAGAAAAAGATTGGCACCCCCGGGAACGGCTCGCGAAAGCGACGGAAACTTCAGCAGCGGAAGTATAAAGGAAAAAACCGGAGTAACCAGAAGATACCAGCGGTTATAGCTGAAAAATGTCTCCTTCTTCAGCAAAACTTCATAAACCACAAGGAATATCAGCTGAAAAAATACGATTTGTAGAAAATAAGCTCCCATTACTCTTCCTCCTTATTTATTTCTTTTAAGATCTCCTCCAGTTCGCGGGTGTCGAGCTTGTTATTCTTCATAAAAAAAGACACCATACTTTTAAAAGAGCCATCAAAATAATTGTTCATCAACTTATTCATACTTTGATTGCTGTAGGTCTCCTTATTGATAAGTGGCAGATAAATATAGCCCTTCCCTTCTTTGCGATGATCTACAAAACCCTTGCTTTCCAAAATACGCACGATGGTAGAAACCGTGTTATACGCAGGTTTGGGCTCTGGCATTTGCTCTATAACCGAAGCAACATTCGCTTCTTCTAACTCCCATAAGATCTGCATAATCTCCTCTTCGGCTTTTGTTAGTTGTTTCATTTGCTTATACTTTTTACGTCTGATTGTATTGCTAATGTAAAACTAAATATTTAGTTTAACTAATTAATTAGTTAAAATTTACTGAATATGATCTTCTTCTTTCTGGGTCAACTTCCGTTTTTTTGATGGTCAATCAAAAGGTTGAACCTATTTCTGAGCAGGAATTTCATATCTAAAATATTCAGCCTTTTTAATATGCTATCTTCAGGAAAGTGATTTCCAAAAATTGCTTAAAAGCCGCGTTAAAGATTATTAATATGTTCGGGGGAGCTTTGTTTTCTTCCTATTTTGGAAGTAAATAAAAATATATTATGAATTCCACTCTTAAAAACGGCAGCAAAAAATTGGGGAAATTATTCGCCTTAAAAGCTGGTAAGAAAATTTATAGAAACGGCGGAATTATTGGCGGAGCTATTGCAGCCATTATAGCTGTAGGTACTTTGGCTTCAGAAATTCAGAAAAAAAGAAAGAAGCTTCAACAAGATTCTACTCCAAACAAAAAAATTGTGATCTAAAAAGGAGACCAAAAAAGCCTTTTTTTAGATTAACCTGTCGAAACTCATGGATAACCTTTCCGATCTTGTAATGCCTATAGCCATAGGCTTAATAATGTTCGGCATCGGGCTGGAACTGTGTTTCGATGATTTCAGAAGAGTGTTTACCCATCCCAAATCGGTTATTGTAGGTTTGGGATGCCAGCTGCTTCTGTTGCCTTTCCTGGCTTTCGTTCTTATTTATTTCTGGCCTATGGAGCCTATGTATAAAATAGGAATCATGGTCATTGCAGCCTGTCCTGGAGGAACCTCCTCGAACGTTGTTAGCAAGATGCTTAAGGGAAATGTGGCGCTGGCCATCTCTCTCACGGCGTTCAATAGTTTTATAATCCTTTTTACCATTCCTTTAATAGTAGAGATCAGTTTCCAGGTCTTTGCTACAGATGGACACGTGGTAGACCTGGAGTTTTGGAATACCGTGAAACAGGTACTTTTTACAGTGGTTTTACCCGTTCTGGCAGGCATTATTGTTAGTGAATCTGTTTCTCCAAAGACCAGAAAAAATTTTCATAGGCCTTTAAAATTCATTTTACCCAGCATTCTGTTATTATCTTTTCTATTCGTCATATTTTTGGACGATTCCGGAAAAGATATCAACTACCTGCAAAAACTTCCTCTTTACATCCCTTTGATTTTACTGAATGTGGCTACTATGACGGCCGGCTTTTTTACTGCAAAAACCCTCGGGCTCCCACATCAAACCAATTTCACCATCGCCATAGAAATTGGACTTCAAAACAGTGTTCTGGCAATTTTTATAGGAAATCAGATCCTCGAGAGCAGCGAAGTGAGCCTTATAGCCATTCTTTACAGCACATTTTCCTTCGTTTCTACCTTTTTGGTGGCATACCTTCTGAAGAAGACAAAATCGGAAAAAAAATAGGTTTTACTTCAGCACTTCTATTTGCTCTTTTTCGCCCTTCAAAAAAACATCATTAAAAAACTTAAACACCTGCGGAAGATAATCGAAGGGCATTCCGGAAATTTCATGTTTAGCTCCTTCAAAAGTATAAAGCATATAGG
>JBAVQO010000382.1:0-2087 GCA_049694135.1 Gillisia sp.
TACGGTTTCTTCAATATCCCGTTTGGGATCACCGGTAAATAAGTTTACATTTTGTTCCCAAATGTTATAAATTCCTTTAAAATCATATCCCATTCCGATGGGAAAACTGAGCGGGGTAACCTTAAGGTTGAGTTTTTGCTCGATTTCATCCAGCAGTTCGAAAGCATCTTTTCCTTCACGATCCATTTTGTTTACAAAAACAATCATCGGGATGTTTCGCATTCTACAGACTTCCACCAGCTTTTCTGTCTGCTCCTCGACTCCTTTCGCCACATCAATTACAACAATCACGCTATCTACCGCAGTTAAAGTTCTAAAAGTATCTTCAGCAAAGTCTTTGTGTCCGGGAGTATCGAGGATGTTTATTTTTGTGCCTTCATATTCAAAAGCCAACACCGAAGTTGCGACAGAAATTCCCCTCTGCCGCTCGATTTCCATAAAGTCGCTGGTAGCACCTTTTTTAATCTTATTGGATTTTACCGCTCCGGCTTCCTGTATAGCTCCCCCAAAAAGCAGGAGTTTTTCGGTAAGCGTGGTTTTACCGGCATCCGGGTGAGAAATAATTCCAAAAGTACGTCTGCGTTTTATTTCGTCGGTGAATTTCATAGGCTAATTTAAAGCTGCAAAGATAAAATAATTGAGTCAGAAAAGAGCAGTTAGAAAAGCCCGAGTTTTGGGATTACCGGGAATAATATTTCGGTTTCTGATTTTCTAAAGCTATGATTTGGGATGCCTATTTCGTATTTTTGAAATTCAAAAATTGCTATGAAAGAAGAAAAAGTAATTCTGGTTGATAAGAATGACAGGCAGGTTGGCTTAATGCCAAAAATGGAAGCCCACGAAAAAGGACTTTTACATCGGGCATTTTCAGTTTTCATTTTTAACGATAAAAATGAATTAATGCTTCAGCAACGGGCACTTGCCAAATACCATTCCCCCGGGCTTTGGACCAACACCTGTTGCAGCCATCAGCGTGAAGGTGAGAGCAACATCGAAGCTGGTAAAAGAAGGCTACAGGAAGAAATGGGCTTTAGTACCGATTTAAAAGATACCATTTCATTTATTTATAAAGCGCCTTTTGATAATGGCCTTACCGAACATGAATTCGACCATATTCTGGTTGGAAAATACAATCAGGATCCCGATTTAAATCCTGAAGAAGCTGCAGATTTTAAATGGATGGGCCTGGAGGCTGTAAAGGACGATATGGAGCAAAATCCTGGAATTTATACTGAATGGTTTAAGATCATCTTCTCTAATTATTATCAAACTATCGAGCAATGAAAGTAACCGTGAATCGCAAAGCCCATTTTAATGCGGCCCATCGTTTATATCGCAAAGATTGGAACGATGAGAAAAATGAAAATATCTTCGGAAAATGCAGCAATCCTAATTATCACGGGCATAATTACGAGCTGACGGTTGCCGTTACCGGCGAAATTGACCCGGAAACGGGCTTCGTGATAGATATGAAAATTCTAAAAGATTTGATTTTTTCTGAAGTGGAGACCGCTTTCGATCATAAGAATCTTAATATTGAAGTGCCGGAGTTTAAAAACACCAATCCCACCGCCGAAAACATTGCCGTGGTAATCTGGAATAAATTACGGCCGAATCTTAGGGACGATCTGGAACTGGAGGTAACGCTATACGAAACGCCTCGTAATTTTGTTACCTTTAAAGGTGAATAACTGTACGGAACAGCAAAAAAAATGTTTTTTATTTTTGAGATCATTAAAAAAAATGAATTAAATTCGCAGCCTAAATAAATGATATGGCGAGTAAAAGATTATTGAAGCGGGATGTGAATTATGTAATGGGGGATATTATTGATGCCGCTTATTTACACCAAATGGCTAATCCTAAGGAAGATCCAAAGAAATCTGAAGCGATCGTAGATGAAGCTATTGCCGATTTTGACGAATTGATTTCCAAGATCAACCAAAAGGATGTGGAAGATAAAAAGAAGCATTTTCGTGCGATTGAAAAGGATCTTGAAAACAAGGCGAAAGACCTGGTAGAAAAGATCAATAACTTATAGTTTTTTGCCGATGTAGCTCAGCTGGCTAGAGCAGCTGATTTGTAAT
>JBAVQO010000383.1:0-3610 GCA_049694135.1 Gillisia sp.
AGAATATCAAGTCCGGACTCATCAAAATTGAAGATTTCGGTTCCGCAGTATTGAGTGCCATCGGCAACTAAAAGTGTATTGGGAAAGCTAGTTTTCAGCTTTTTAATGAATTCTAAGGGAAGTTTAATTCCGTTGATATATTGCACTATACTGAAGGCGAACAAATCGGGATGATGTTCTTCAAAAGCGGCTTCAAGATTTTGTTCGAGATTTTCATCGATTTTTGCGGTTACCACTTCAAAGTCCCTGGAGGTGACCGCCCAGTTTATAGAAGGATAGTCGTTTTCAAGAAGTAATATTTTTTTAGATTTATCAATTCCCTCCAGCAGATTATTAAAACCGGTAGAAAAATTAGAAACTAATGCTACGCGATTGGGTGCGCAGTTAAAAAAAGATCCCACCGTTTCCCGCACAGATTCCAGAAATTCTCCCTGCTTTTCTTTTAAAATGCTGGCGGAAATAAGAAAATCCAGATCGTGATCCTGACGAAATTCAAGTACTTTTTCAGAAAGCAGCCCGGAAGCAGCGGTGTTTAAATAGGTATATTGCTGAAGGATTGGAAAGGGTTTTCTAAAATTCTTCATAAGCGATTAAACGTTGGAATAAAAATACTTAAATTTGATATTCACTAATGTAGCTTTTATTATGTTTTCTAAAAAGAAAAACGTTTCCAAACTTGACGCTGAACAGCGGGAACTATATGAAAATGCGCGAAAAAGAGCAAAGCAAAAAAAGCGACTTTTCAGGCATTTCATTTTTTTTCTTGTTGGAGCCGTTGTTCTTATTCTTATTAATGTGGTGGTAAAATATAAAGAAGATTTTCGGCCGCTGGGTGTAGACTGGTTTGTACTGGCAATCATCATTTGGGGAGCGATATTTCTTATCCATTTATTGAATGTTTTTGTAATGAGTTCCTTTATGGGCAGAGAATGGGAACAAAATCAAATGGACAAACTGGTTAAAAAACAACGGGCAAGAATAGCAGAATTACAGGAAAAAGTTAACAGAGAACATCCTTTGCCTACGTCTTCAGGAAATACCGAACAAATTGGTTTGGATCCTGAAAAGCAGGACCGACCTTATAACACTTAAAATTATGCTAACAATCATCGCTGCGGCCGGAGAGAATAACGAGTTGGGAAAAGACAGTAACCTGGTATGGCATCTTCCCGATGATTTTAGGCGATTTAAAGAGCTTACTTCGGGCCATCATATTATAATGGGCAGAAAAACTTTCGAAACTTTCCCTCAGCCCTTGCCAGACAGGACTCACATTGTAATAACACGTCGCGAAAATTACAGAAAAGAAGGAATAATTACGGTGCATTCTTCAGAAAGAGCTTTGCAGATTTGTGAAGACGATCGCCAGCCTTTCGTTATTGGAGGAGGCGAAATCTATAAACTATTCATGGATAAAGCCGACAAAATTGAACTCACCAGAGTGCACGCCAAGTTTAAAGCAGATACTTTCTTTCCTTATATTAATGAAGACCAATGGAAACTGGTTTCAGAAAAATTTCACGACAAGGATGATAGGCACAAATATGCCTTCACGTATTTAACTTATGAACGAAAAAAAGACTGATTCTTTATTACATTTAATAGCTGAAGAGAACCAGTTTAAGCTGCATAAGTTCTTGCCCCTTTCTGGGGGAGATATTAACCAGGTGTTCCTTCTTACTTCTGAATCCGGAAAAAAAGTGGTGGCAAAAATAAATGATGCCCATAACTTTCCCGGAATGTTTAGGGCAGAAAAAGCTGGCCTGGAAGCTCTTACTTCCTGCAATGCCATAAATATTCCCGAAGTCGTTGCCACGGGAACTTCAGGTGAATATTCTTATTTATTGCTGCAACATATAGAAAGCGGCAAAAAATCTCCTCGTTTCTGGGAGATCTTCGGGAAACAACTGGCCGCACTTCACAAATGCACTTCTGAAAAATTTGGTTTTTCAGAAGATAATTACATCGGAAGTCTTCCGCAGCAAAATAACACGTGTTCCTCGGCTTCAGAATTTTATATTAGTCAGCGGCTCGAACCTCAACTCAGAATCGCCGAAGAAAAAGGTTTTAACCTGAAGGTAAAAAATTCTTTTTTTAAGACCATTTCCGAAATAATTCCGCAAGAACCTCCGTCGCTACTTCATGGAGACCTGTGGAACGGTAATTTTCTGGTAAATTCGGAAGGACTTCCGTGTCTTATAGATCCCGCCGTCGCTTATGCCCCACGGGAAATGGATCTTTCGATGATGAAACTCTTTGGAGGATTTGATGATTCTTTATTCCAGGCTTACCATGGGGAATTCAGAATTCAGGATGGTTTTGAGGAAAGGATAGTGTTGTGGCAACTTTATTATTTGCTGGTGCATCTTAATATTTTTGGCGCTGGCTACAGAAAATCTGTGGCCGATATCCTCCAGCAATACAGCTAGTTCACAAATTCTTAACACCGTCCCTATTTTTTTTGGCAATCTCTTGGCGTATTTCCTAAACCATGCATGGTAAATTGTAAAAAAAATACTATGAGCACAGATAATTTAGATCACACGAAGGCAATACATAAGCTAAAAGACCTGATTAAAGATATAAAGGTTGGGATGTTGCTGACCGATGTAAAAAAGACTCCTATCAGTGCCGTCCCTATGACCACCAAAAAAGTAGACGATGATGGTACAATTTGGTTTCTAAGCGGTTTATCAAGCGAGCATAATACCAACATCGCTAAAAACGCCAAGGTGCAAATGTTGTATAGCCATCCCGGAGACATGAAATTCTTAAGCGTTTATGGCAAAGCCGACATCGTGACAGACAAAGATATTTTATCGGATTTGTACAGCAAAGTAGACGACGCGTGGTTTACGGGAAAAGAGGATCCCAATTTAACGGCTATTAAGGTTACACCGCAAGAAGCTTATTATTGGGATACAAAAACAAACAAATATGTGAGTTTATTCAAGATCGGTATTTCAGCTTTGAATGGCGGGAAAGCAGATATTGGAAAAAAAGGTAAGCTGGAACTTTAATTCAGAATTATTTTTGAAAAAGACCTTATAACCTTCTGTTATGAGGTCTTTTTTTTATTTCTATTTTTGCAGTACAAAACAAAAAATATGAAAGCTTATATATTTCCCGGTCAGGGTGCGCAATTTTCAGGAATGGGTTTAGACTTATATGAAAACCATTCCAGGGCAAAGGAGATGTTTGACAAAGCCAACGATATCCTTGGATTTTCGATTACAGAGATCATGTTTTACGGTTCTTCTGAAGATTTAAAACAAACCAAAGTTACTCAACCTGCCATTTTTTTGCACTCCGTTATTACCAGTAAGATAATGGGAGAATCTTTTCAGCCGGAAATGGTTGCAGGACATTCTTTAGGGGAAATTTCAGCACTTGTAGCTAACCGCACCCTCGAATTTGAAGATGCTCTAAAATTGGTTTACAAAAGAGCGCTGGCCATGCAAAAAGCCTGCGAACTCCAACCCTCCACTATGGCGGCCATTATTGGCCTCGAAGATAAAGCAGTAGAAGAAGGCTGTACAGAAACAGAAGGTATCGTTGTAGCTGCTAATTATAACTGTCCCGGGCAGCTGGTGATTTCCGGAACTGTAGA
>JBAVQO010000384.1:0-6751 GCA_049694135.1 Gillisia sp.
CTCTAATCTGGAAAATCGATTAAAAGTAGTGGAGGTTTTAGTGAAACACGGAATTTTGATGCAGAGCGATTACTTGTTGTTACAGCTGAATATTGATAACAAAAAATTGCAACTTCAGCAAATGGCATCCGATTTAAATGCGAGTTACCTCCAACTGAACAATGCCAGTGGAATTAAAGGGGATACCATACGAACTTTATCGTCCCCGGAAATCAATCTTGATTTAATAGCGTCCGGAAATCTGATGTCTGACAAATTTTACAGGCCTCAAACCTATGCTACCGACAGTATTTACAGTTCCCCCAACAATATGCAGATGGATAGTATTAATTCTATGTTGGATTCGGTTCCGTATCATTACCAGCGCAAATATAAAATTGACAGTTTGAAAATCGCCGCAGGTCAAAAGGTTTTTGAAAACCGATATAAACCCCAGCTTTCTGTTTACGGGAACACCGGATTAAATTCGGTGGAGGTAAGCCGGATCCCGCACAACGTGGGATTTAGTGCCGGGGTAAAACTGAGCATTCCAATATATGATGGAGGGCAAAGGAAAATAAATCAACTGCAAAACCAGCTGAAATACGACAGTTTGGGGTATTACCGTAAAAATGATAGAATAAAACGGCAAAATACCTTGCAAAGCCTGCGTGAGCAGATTGCCTCGCTTAAAAAGGGAATGGAATTAATGGACGCGCAGCTGGAAAAACAAAAACATATTCTGGAAATTTATAAAGGGAAAATGGTACAGGGGCAGGTTTCTATTATAGATTATTTGAATGTGGTGCAGAATTTTAAAATGAACGAGGAAACCAAATTGCAAATGCAAACAAACCTGCTGTTGCTAAAAAATGAATATAATTCGGCTAACTGGTAAGTTATGAAGGTAAATTATAAAATAATGGGAATGGCGGTGCTGTTATGCGGAATTATTTCCTGTAACAACTCTACTACAGATAAAACTGAAACCACCGCACCTATAGAAGTCCAGGTAACAACGGTCCAAAAAAAGGACCTGAAGGAATACCTAACTTTTAACGGGGTTACAAAATATCAAAAAAGAGAAGATATTCGTGCCGCAGTAACCGGATATGTTTCCTGGATGCCTTTTGAAAGAGGCGATCCTATTAAAAAAGGACAGGCTTTCGCTTCCATTAGGACTAAAGAGCAGGACGCGTTGAATGAAGCTACGAAAATTGACAGCAGCCTTGCGAAATTTTCCAAGCCCCTTACAGTTACCAGCCATGCCACCGGAATTTTATCCAAACTTAAAGTAGTGCCCAACGATTATGTTGCCGAAGGCGATGTCATGGCAACGGTTTCACAGCCCAATACCCTGGTGGTGCAGGTAAGTGTGCCTTACGAGTATAACGAAAAAGTGCATAAAGGCACCTCTTGCAGCATAATTATTAACGGCAGCAGGGAAATAAATGCCTCAATTACCAGTGAACTTACAAGTATGGATTCCCTGGGCCAGGCCCAGCATTACTTAATAAATCTTCCGAATGCAAATCTGCCGGAAAATCTTAATGTGCAGGTAAGGATAATTTCAAAAGAAGCGAAAAATGCGCTCAGCATTCCGCAGCAGGCACTTCAAACCAATGAGCTTATTACCAAATTCTGGGTAATGAAGCTCGTGAACGATACCCTGGCCGTGAAAAGGGAAGTGACCCCGATGTTGCAAACCGATTCGCTGGTGCAAATACAATCTGATGATGTTAAATTGAATGATAAAATAGTGACTGAAGGCAGCTATCAAATGCAGGATTCCACACGGGTAAGCATAAAAAAGCAATGAAAAACGTATTTTCCAGATATAAATATCCAATTGTCGCGATAGGATTTCTATTGCTTGCTGCGGGTGCCTTTACCTATAAAAATCTTCAAACGGGATTATTCCCGAATATTACCTTTCCTAAAATTAAAGTTATTGCAGATTCCGGGCAGCAGCCGGTAGGGAAAATGATGACTGCAGTTACCATTCCGTTGGAAAATGCCATACGGCGCACCGAAGGCCTAAATTATATACGAAGTACCACTTCCCGCGGAAGTACAGAAATTTCGGTGTTCCTAAACTGGAACATGGATATCAATACAGCCAAATCTCAAATAGAATCGTATATCCAGCAGGCCAAAGGAGACATTTTGCCCAACACCTCTTTTACCGTCGAAAAAATGAACCCTTCTATTTTACCGGTCATGGGCTATTCGCTGGAAGGCGATTTATCGCAGGTGGAACTAACGAAAATAGCTAAATATCAGGTGCGGCCTTATCTTGCTGCCACAAAGGGAGTAGCGGATATTGTGGTGATAGGCGGTAAGGAAAAGGAATATGAAATTGTTTTAAAACCTTATGCAATAAACACCTTAAAGATTCCTTTAAGTGCTATACAGGATGCTGTGGACAGTTCGAATATCCTGAAGTCCAACGGCTATTTAACCGATTATAACCGAATGTACCTAACCTTAACTGATAATGCTGTGGATAATCTACAGGATTTAGGAGAGATTGTTGTTAAAAGCAATTCTAATCGGGTAATTCAGCTAAAGGATATTGCAGATATTAAGGTACACGCCGCCAAAAGCTATGTAAAAGTACTTGCCAACGGTAAAGATGTGCCTTTGGTAGGTGTTATAAAACAGCCAAAAGCCAATCTGTTGGATGTCAACGACCAGATAGTGCAAAAGGTTAAGGAGCTTAAAAAAATACTTCCCAAAGATGTAAAACTGGTACCTTTTTATCAGCAGGCAAACTTTGTACAGGCCAGTGTGCATAGTATCAAGGATGTGTTGTGGATAGGATTGGCGCTTGCCATAATTGTAGTCATTGCTTTTTTAAGGTCTTTCTCGGCAAGTATGGTGGTAATTTTTACCATCCCTGTTACCCTTGCCCTAACGCTTATTGTTTTGTACGGGGTGGGCTATACATTTAATATCATGACCTTGGGTGCCATTGCTGCCGCCATCGGCTTGATGATAGACGATGTGGTAATAATCATTGAACAAATACATAAAATAAGGGAAGAAAACCCGGATGAATCGGTTACCTGGTGCGCGAAAGAAGCTATTTCAAATTTGTTCCCGGCTATGATAGGTTCTTCTTTAAGCACCTTGGTTATTTTTATACCTTTTGTAATGATGACGGGCGTTGCAGGCGCTTATTTTCAGGTTATGGCCTTTACAATGATCATCGCGCTTGCCTGCTCCTTTTTTGTTACCTGGTTCATGGTGCCAGTACTATCCATAGTTTTTTCGCGGAATAAATCGTTGAAAAACAAACATGAACCAAAAACCAAATGGATACATACGGTTTTGGAAAAGCCAATTATCGGGATTGTTTTTGCCTTGATATGTGTGGCGATTATTATAATAATCCCTTCAAAATTGCCTTCAGGATTTCTTCCTGAAATGGATGAAGGGAGCATTGTCCTCGATTTTAACAGCCCTGCTGGAACCACGCTAGAGGAAACCGGGAATATGCTGGATAAAGTAAATACCATTCTTAGAAACCAGCCGGAAGTAGAAGCTTTTTCGGCAAGGGCGGGAACGCAATTAGGGTTTTTTATCACCGAACCCAATAGAGGGGATTACCTTATAAAACTGAAGGATAGCCGTAAGAAATCGACTACCGAAGTTTCCGACGAAATCAGGAAAAAAATCGAGGCCAAAGTGCCACAGTTAACCGTAGATTTTGGGCAGGTAATTGGGGATATGCTGGGCGATTTAATGAGTTCGGTACAACCTATACAAATTAAGGTTTTTGGCGATGATAAGGATAAACTCGAAACTATTTCAAAAAAAATCGCCAATCAGATAGAACAGGTAAAAGGCACCGCCGATGTTTTTGACGGGATTGTAATTGCCGGGCCAGAAATACTGGTGGAACCTAAAAATAAAATGCTGTCCCAAACCGGGTTGAGCCCGTCGGACCTTCAGTTACAGGTGCAAACACATATTCAGGGAACAGTGGTAAGCACGATGATAGATAATGTGCAGGTAATAAATATAAGGATGCTTTATCCCAATACTTATGAAAATTCGGTAAACGATATCCGAAACCTCGAAATTACCCTTCCCAATGGCTCTTCGGTTCCCATTAAACAGGTGGCAACTATAACTACCAAAAAAGGCGTGGCAGAGATCAATCGCGAAAATGAAAAAACGGTAGGCCTTGTTACCGCAAGGCTCAACAATCGGGATTTAGGCTCTACCCTTTCCGATATTAAAAGCCGTATTTCCAAAAACATCAGTTTGCCGGCAAATTTCCATCTGGAATATGGAGGTTCGTATGAGCAGCAGCAACAGGCGTTTCAGGAATTGCTAATGATCCTTATTTCGGCCTTTTTGCTGGTGTTTATCGTTATTTTATTCCTGTTCAGAAAACTAAAAATAGCCGCGGCCATTGTGTTTATTGCCATCTTTGGGGTTGCCGGTTGCTTATTGAGCCTTTTTATAACAGGAACCGCACTAAACGTGGGCAGTTATATGGGAATAATTATGATTGTGGGAATAATTGGAGAAAATTCCATTTTTACCTATAGGCAATACAATGAAGTTGATCCCTCCCTTAGTCATGAAAAGAAGATCGAGTACGCCATTGCTGCCAGACTCCGTCCCAAACTCATGACGGCCTTTGCTGCTATAATGGCACTTATTCCGTTAGCTTTAGGTTTTGGAGCAGGAGCACAGTTGCATCAGCCGTTGGCTATTGCCGTTATTGGCGGGATGATTTTTGCACTTCCATTATTACTTATCGTATTGCCAACAATCTTTAAAATTATTAAAGAATAAATTATTATTAATAAGACACTATGGAAAAACTGAATAAGGTCGTTCGGATCACGTTTTATTTTTGGATAATGAAGATTATCGCAACCACCCTGGGAGAAACTACAGGCGATTTACTGTCTATGACCTTAAATATTGGATACCTGATTAGTTTAGTTATAACCTTCGGGATTTTTGTTGTTGTTCTGTTTATTCAGTTAAAAAACAGAAAGTTTAGCCCCTATCTTTACTGGCTGGTTATTGTTGCTACCACAACCCTGGGTACTGAAATTTCAGATTTTATGGATAGAACTCTGGGTTTGGGTTATGCCTGGGGAGCATTAATTTTATTCATATGTCTCATGCTCGTTCTTTTAATTTGGTACAAAAAAGAAGGAGAACTTAAAATATATCCTATTTACAATATGAGAGTTGAGATTTATTACTGGATTGCTATTTTGTTCTCTAACAGCCTTGGAACGGCCTTTGGAGATTATCTTAGTGATAATATAGGTTTAAGCTATTTTACAGGCGCATTGGTTACAGGAGCCATTATATTAGTAGTGGTATTACTGCACTATTTTACGAAATTAAATCAGATTCTTCTTTTCTGGATTGCATTTATTTTTACTAGACCTTTTGGAGCTACTTTTGGAGATCTGTTAACCAAACCGGGAGCTAAAGGTGGGATGCATTTTGGTACCGGCCTTGCCAGTATAATAGCAGCAGGATTGTTGCTAATCCTCATAATAGTAACTCATAAAAAGAAAATTAATTCTCATAATCAGGAAAAAGTTTCCTAGTTGTGCTGTTGGTAATATTTTATGTAAATTCAAAGCATATTCGATCAAATTCTGAGTTAAATGAAACATGAAGAAGAACACTTAGAAAGTTCAGATTTTATTACAGATATCGTAATTGGAATGTCCGACGGGCTTACCGTTCCTTTTGCTCTTGCCGCAGGTTTAAGTGGAGCTGTAGCTGCAAACGGAATAATTATTACTGCCGGAATAGCAGAAATTGTGGCCGGTTCTATCGCCATGGGGCTGGGCGGATATCTCGCAGGAAAAACCGAAATAGAGCATTATGAAGCTGAATTGCAGCGCGAATACGAAGAAGTTGAAAATGTTCCGGAAAAAGAAAAAGAAGAAATCAGAGAGATTTTTGAAGATTTCGGGTTAAGCGAAACATCTCAGAAATTGGTGGTTGATGAAATGGCCAAAGACAAAGATAAATGGGTGAAGTTTATGATGCAGTTTGAACTGGGGCTGGAAAGGCCGCATATTAACCGTGCACGAAACAGCGCACTTACAATAGGCGGGGCTTACATTGTGGGAGGATTTATTCCGTTGTGTGGATATTTCTTTACGCAAACTCCAATGAACGGGCTCATCCTTTCCTCAATTTTAACCGTTCTTTCCCTGATGATTTTCGGTTTCTATAAGAGTAAATTTATCGGTCAACCTCCCTTAAAAGGGGCTTTAAAAGTAACCATAACAGGCGTCGTTGCCGCGGGAGCAGCTTTTTTGATAGCACAATTATTCAACGGAAAAATTTAGATCAAATAATCAATCGCACTTCGCCCAACTGTTCAACGGTATAGGCAAAACGTTCTCCGGGAGAACCAATAAACATAAAATTAGTAGGAATTCTCCAACGTTGGGAAAGTTCTTTAATTTTTTCTGGTCCGAATTTTCCCGGTTCTTCCACAAATTCTATATGAATATCGGGGTAAGCTCTATCCAGAACTTCAATATCTTTTTTAAGATTTTCTGCTACCGAAATACCTTCATCCAGTACGGCCACAATTTTTAATTTTCGTGTAGTTTCATTCTTTTTGATGTACTGCATTACCTTATTAAGGGTTTCTACATTATCGTTATTAGTGAAAAACACGAATTCCTGCCCGCTTAATTCCGCCAGGGAGTATTTGGTTTTCTTATTAAGAGCATTAAAGAATTTATTCTTTTTCGGAAAAGTGTAC
>JBAVQO010000385.1:0-5169 GCA_049694135.1 Gillisia sp.
ACTCCAATTACCTTAGAGCCATTGTTGGCATCATTTATTAGTTTAATTGAAGTGTCTCTACCTGCAGTAATAGGTATTACCACGCCGGGAAACAGTACCGTATTTCGTAGGGGTAAAATGGGAAGAATCTCAGGAAGCTCTTCCTGATTTATTTCTTCTTCATCTTCAGGAGTCATCAAAGGAATTAATTCTGCATCTTCGTCCATTCCTTGCAATGACAAACTGTCAATATTCATAAATTTCGATTTAGCCATAGTATATTTTTGGTCAAACTGTCATTACAGCCTGTATTCTTAAATTTCTTTTTAAGCACATAATCCTCGGAATGCGCCTGTTAGCACAACGCCGAGATTTGTAACTTTCATTAGTTTCAATTGTTATGCCAGCTGTAAAAAGTTTAAAATATTTTACTGAAACTGTAACAATTTAATTTCTAAGCTATCTTTATAATAGAAACCTAAGTTTTTCTTTTTGACACCAACCATCATTTTTAAGGACGATTTAGTTGCCCGTTGCCGTAAAGGAGACGAAAGAGCACAATTGGAGATTTATAATAAATATTATAAAGCTATGTATAACACCGCTTTCAGAATTGTAAACGATACAGCAGAGGCCGAAGATATTATGCAGGATGCCTTCTTAAAAGCCTTTGCTAAAATAAACACTTTTGAAGAACGCTCCACTTTTGGCGCCTGGTTAAAAAAGATTGTGGTTAATCTCAGTATTAACAGGCATCATAAAAATACAAAATATAGCACCGTTCCTTATGAAGATGAATTCAGAAATGAACTTACCGAAGATCAGGGAATAGATGTAAGAGAAGAAATTGAAAATACCGAAGTAAAAAAAGTTTTAAACGCATTAAAAACCCTCAAAGAAAATTACCGGGTGATTTTAAGCCTTCATTTTATTGAAGGATTCGATTACGACGAGATTTGTGAAATATTGAATATTACCCCTGCCAATTGCAGAACTACGATCTCCCGGGCAAAAGAACAGTTAAGAACAAAATTAAACGAATAACAAACGCAATGAAAGAGTTTTTTGAAACAGATTTTGATATTGAAGAGCCCGCAGCGGGACATCAGGATCGATTTTTACAGAAATTAAGGGCGCAGCAGTCTTCTGTAAAAAATGAGCATTCAAAAGTCCGCAAGTTATGGACGCCTATTTTAGCTGTAGCTGCAAGTCTTTTATTGATTGTGAGCCTTATTGGAAATCCTTTTGCCTCCAATACCAGCGATCTTGCCAGTGTTTCCCCCAAAATGAAACAAACACAGGAATTCTACAGCGGCCTTATAAAATCTGAATTGGATCGTGTAGAAGCTTCAAAAAGTCCGCAGACAGAAGCCATTATTAACGATGCGCTAACGCAGCTGGAGAAACTGGATAAGGAATACAACAATCTAAGAGAAGATCTTAAAACCAGCGGCAAAGATAAAAGAGTAATTTTTGCCATGGTTTCCAATCTTCAGCAGCGAATAGATTTACTGAAAAATGTGATGTCTCAAATAGATAAAATAAATGAACTTAAAACCGATAAAAATGAAAACAATATTATATAAAATAGCCTTTATGGCCCTTCTTTTACCTACACTTTCTTTTTGTAGTACTCCCGGCTCACCCCTAAACGGGAAGATTACCAAACAGAAAAAGGTTTCCAGGAAATTTTCGGTATCGGCCAAAGATTTCGTCAAAATCGACAACAGTTATGGAAACGTAGATCTCTCTACCTGGGATCAGAATACCGTGAGCATAGAGGTTATTATTAAAACCAATGGCAACGATGAACAAAAAGTACAGGAAAGGCTGGATGATATTTCTGTAGAATTTAATCAGTCTTCCGGAACTGTAAGTGCCAGAACCCGTTTTTCAAAAGGCCATAATTCCTCCTGGTGGGATAAATTGTTTGGCGACAGCAATAATGTTAATATGGAGGTGAACTATATCATAAAAGCTCCGGCTACAAACAACGTGGACATAAATAACGACTACGGAAGTATAATTATAGATAAATTGAAAGGAAATGCCAATTTGAGCTGCGATTATGGAAGCCTTAATATCGGAGAACTCCACGGAGACAGCAACCACTTAAGTTTCGACTACTCGCGTAACAGCCATTTTGGATACATAAACAAAGCCATCATAAATGCCGATTATTCTGAATTTACGATAGAAGATGCTCATGCGGTCGACCTAAAAGCAGATTATACCGATTCAAAATTCAACAAGATCGAACTGCTTCAATTTAGTTGCGATTATGGAAGTTTATCTGTTCAGAAAGTGAAACAGATCAAGGGCTCAGGAGATTATTTAGGTTCACATCTGGGAGAGATCTTTCAGTCGGCAGACCTCTCGATGGACTATGGAAATCTAAGTATTGAAAAAATTGTAAAAGGCGCAGGAAACATAAACATCAATACAGATTATGCCGGCATAAAAATAGGCTACGCTCAAGATCAGGCCTTCAGTTTCGACATAAAAACCTCGTACGCCAGTGTAAAAGGACTGGAAGGTTTCGAACTGCAAAGGCAAAGTCAGTCTTCAAGCGACAGGAGTTATTCAGGATTTCACCTGGATAAAAACAACAGCAGCCTAATCACTATCCGCTCCGATTATGGTGGAGTAACTTTTGAACAAAAATAAATCATCAATCAATAAACTCGAAAATCATGAAAAATTACATCTTCTTATTAAGTTTCTTATTTATTAGTATTACAAGTGCCCAGGCACAATGGTGGTCCAACAAAAAAGTATCGGGAAACGGGAATTATACCGTCCAAAACCGAAATGTTTCAGATTATGATGCTGTCTCCCTCACCGGGAGTATGGATGTGGAGCTGGTCGCGGGGAACGAAGGTAAAATAACTGTTGAGGCTGAAAGCAACTTAATGGAATACATTACCACCGAAGTAAGCGGGGGAACTTTAAAAATTTCTGTTGAAAAAGGAGTTTCTCTTCGACCTTCCAAAAAAGGAATCAAAGTAACCGTTCCTGTTAAAGAGATTGAAGAAGTAAATTTGACCGGTTCGGGCGATATCTGGAACACCGACAGGCTTTCGGCACGGAACTTCAAAATAAGTCTTACCGGATCGGGGGATATAAAATTGAATTTGCATTCTCAAGAAATCCACGGCGATATCACCGGTTCGGGAGATGTTGCCTTAACCGGGAAAACCGGGAAATTGCTTTGCAAAACTACCGGTTCCGGGGATTTTAAAGCTTACGATCTGGAAGCCGAAGAAGTAGACGCCCAGATTTCGGGATCGGGAGATATGCAGGTAAATGCTTCAAGATACCTGAAAGCCAGAATTTCAGGATCTGGAGACATCAGATTCAGAGGAAATCCGGAAAAACAAGATTTTAAGACCTTTGGCTCCGGTTCAATATCTTCTTATTAAGATGATCGTCTGAAAACATAAAAGAGGTTGTCTAAAAGTGTAAAAAAATCATCCTGGATTTATTTCAGGATCCGCTGAAACAAGTTCAGCTTGACCATAACCCACTTTTAGGCAGCTCTTATTCTTTTTTAAAAGGAATTTTTTGGAACCCTTAGCAGAAGAATAACTCCCACTACAAAAAATACCACCAGGAATAATATTGCATTCCGAACACTGCCCGTGACTTGGGCCACAATTCCGTAAAGCAGCATTCCTATTACGATTCCTATCTTTTCTGAAACATCATAAAAACTAAAATAACTGGTGGTATCTATCGCATTTTCCGGCAACATTTTGGAGTAGGTCGATCGGGATAAAGATTGGATACCTCCCATTATTAGGCCTACTGCCGCTGCCGCCACATAAAATTGCTGTGGGGTCTTTATAAAATAAGCGTACACACATATTAATATCCAGAATATATTTAAACCGATAAGAGTCTTTATATTCCCGATTTTTCCCGCAATTCTGGAAGTCAGCGTCGCTCCTAAAACCGCCACAAGCTGAATTAGTAATATACTAACAATAAGACCTGTGGTCGCATCCTGCTCTCCCCAATCCAATTCTTCAATCCCAAAGTAGGTGGCTATCAACATAACCGTCTGCACCGCCATACTATAAGTAAAAAAGGCCAGTAAATATCGGCTCAAAACCGTTTGCTGTTTAAGGGAATGCCAGATAAGTTTTAATTCCTTATAACCGTTGAACAATATGTGATGGGAGATTTTTTGCGGATGATTTCCCCTGGGAAGATAATGATAAGTATATTGGCTAAACCCGATCCACCAGATGCCGGTAAGAACAAAAGACAGGCGCGTTGGTAAATCTTCACTCTCAAACCCAAACCACTGGAATTTCAGAATAAGAATAAGGCAGATTATAAGCAAAATTACGCTTCCAATGTAGCCGAGTGAAAAACCCTTTGCACTTACTTTATCCTGTTGTTCCGGAAAAGCGATATCGGGCAGGTAAGAATTATAAAAGACCAGACTGGACCAGAATCCTATCAACGCCAAAAAATAACAGAGTAACCCGAACCATAAAAAATCCATTCGGAACCAATACAATCCGATGCAGGAAAGCGATCCGAGATAACAAAAGAACTTCATAAACGATTTCTTGTTTCCTACGTAATCTGCGATTCCCGAAAGCAAAGGACTCATAAGGGAAACCACCAAAAAGGCCATGGCCGTCACATAACTTATAAGGGAATCATTATTAAAATGTATTCCCAGAAAAACTACGGTATCGTCCAGTATTCTTCCTTTGTCGTCTTTTAGAATGGTAATTGCACCATAAAAAATTGGAAAGATTGCGGAAGTAATGACAAGGGGATAAACCGAATTTGCCCAGTCGTAGAATGCCCAGGCATAAAGCAATTTTTTGCTTCCTTTGGGGAGTTGTTTCATTCCCTAAAAATAGAAAAAGCTGCCCTTACCGGGCAGCTTTCAATAAAAATATTTTTTACCGATTAACTTTTAAAATTGGTAACACCGAATTTTCTGGCCTCAGCTTTAGCCTGGGCAGCCCATTGTTCAAGGTTGTTAATACGGGTTTGGTTAGAGGGGTGAGTACTTAAAAATTCCGGTGGTTCCTGACCGTTGCTCTGCGCCTGCATTCTCTTCCAAAGATTTACGGCGGCATCGGGATCGTAACCTGCTATAGCCATCAAGGTAAGTCCTATGTGATCTGCTTCGGCTTCCTGGCTTCTGCTAAATGGCAACATTAC
>JBAVQO010000386.1:0-4482 GCA_049694135.1 Gillisia sp.
AGCTGTAAGCTGTAAGCTGTAAGCTGTAAGCTGTAAGCTGTAAGCTGTAAGCTGTAAGCTGTAAGCTGTAAGCTGTAAGCTGTAAGCTGTAAGCAAAATTAAAAAATCCTCAGTCAAGAGAGAGGAAAATGGTTTTTTTTTTACTCCGTCACTTCATCACAGCTTCACTTCTTCACTACTTCATTATTCCATCGAAGCCAGGCTCGCTTTTAAAACCTCTATTTTGGCAAGAGCATCTGCTTTTTTAGCCTTTTCGATCTCCACTACTTTCGCAGGCGCATTGTTTACAAAACGTTCGTTAGAAAGTTTTTTATCTACAGATTTTAAAAATCCTTCTGTGTAAGTTAATTCTTCCTGAATTTTAGCTTTTTCCGCTTCCAGATCCACTGCTCCTTCAAAAGGAATAAAATATTCATTAGATTTTACACGGAAAGAAAAAGCTCCTTCCTGTTGACTCTCTACATTTTCGATTGTAGAAACATTTCCCATTTTTTCTATCACCGGGTTGAAATACTCTGAAGAACTATCAGCATTAATCACTTTTAGGGACACAGCTTCTTTAAAGGAAATATTTTTGGCTTTCCGGATATTCCGTATTCCCGAAATCACTTCAGAAGCAAATTCAAATTCTGCAATTATTTTATAATCCACCTTTTTTTGTGCAGGCCAGGTAGACACAATCAACGCGTCATCTTTCGATCTTTTTTCCAGGCTCTGCCAGAGTTCTTCGGAAATGAACGGCACAAAAGGATGAAGAATCTTTAAAATATCTTCAAGAATCGCAATTACAGACTTATACGTTTTGCTATCTATACCCTCACCATAGGCCGGTTTTACCATTTCGAGGAACCAGGAACAGTAATCGTCCCACACCAGTTTGTAGGTCGCCATTAAAGCATCACTGATCCTGTATTTTGAATAATGATCTTCTATCTCCCCCAGACTCTTCTGAAATTTAGCCTGGAACCAACTAATCGCCAAATGAGCAGAGGCCGTTTGTTGTTTATCTTGTTCCATTTCCCAACTGCTTACCAGTTTATAGGAATTCCAGATTTTATTTACAAATGAGCTGCCTTGTTTACAGAGATCTTCATCGAACATCAGATCGTTTCCGGCGGGAGAACTAAGCAGCATTCCCACACGAACACCGTCTGCCCCGTATTTTTCAATAAGTTGGAGCGGATCGGGTGAATTCCCCAAAGATTTCGACATTTTTCGGCGCTGCTTATCCCGTACAATTCCGGTAAGGTAAACATTCGAAAAAGGCTTTTCGCCGCGATATTCATACCCGGCAATAATCATTCTCGCTACCCAGAAAAAAAGGATTTCGGGCGCGGTAACCAGATCGTTGGTAGGATAGTAATAGTTTATCTCTTTATTATCGGGTTCAAGAATACCGTTAAAAACACTCATGGGCCATAACCAGGAAGAAAACCAGGTATCGAGCGCGTCCTTATCGCGGAAAAGATCTTCCGGTTTCAGATTCTTGTTGCCGGTTGCTTCAATGGCTTTTTGCAAAGCCTCCTCCGGAGTTTCGGCAACCACAAAATCGTTTTTTCCATTCCCGTAATAATAGGCAGGAATTTGCTGACCCCACCATAACTGCCGTGAAATATTCCAGTCGCGAACATTTTCCATCCAGTGTTTATAGGTGTTCAGAAATTTATCGGGAACAAGATTTACATCTTTATTAATAACCGCATCTAACGCAGGTTGTGCGAGCTCTTTCATCTTTAAAAACCACTGGTCGCTAAGCTTGGGTTCAATAACCGCCCCGGTACGTTCACTGGTTCCCACTTTATTTATGTGAGATTCGGTCTTAATAAGAATATTTAAATCTTCGAGTTCTTTTACAATTTCTTTGCGTACCTCAAAACGATCTTTTCCCTCGTAATGAAGCCCGAAGGAATTCAAGGTTGCATCATCATTAAAAATGTCGATAACTTCCAGGTTATGACGTTCTCCAATGGCTTTATCATTTTCGTCATGCGCCGGGGTAACCTTTAAACAGCCGGTACCAAACTCAATATCCACGTAATCATCTTCAATAATAGGTACAATTCGGTTTACCAGCGGTACGATAGCTTTTTTGCCCTTTAAGTGAGTAAATCTTTCGTCATTAGGATTTATGCAAATGGCGGTATCTCCTAATATCGTTTCCGGACGGGTAGTGGCAATGGTAACTTTTTCATCGCTGTCTTCTACCGCATACTGCAAATAATATAGATTCCCGTTTTTTTCCTGATAAATAACTTCTTCATCAGAAAGGGTGGTTTTTGCTTCCGGATCCCAGTTAACCATCCGGTAACCCCTGTAAATAAGCCCTTTTTCATAAAGATCTACAAAAACCTTTATCACAGAGGCAGACATGTTATCGTCCATCGTGAACTTCGTTCGTTCCCAATCGCAGGAGGCTCCCAGTTTCTTTAGCTGTTCCAGAATTATCCCGCCATGTGTATGTGTCCAGTCCCAGGCGTGTTTCAGGAATTCATCGCGACTCAGGGAATTCTTATCAATTCCTTCTGCCTTTAGCTTTGCCACCACTTTTGCTTCGGTAGCAATAGAAGCGTGGTCGGTACCAGGTATCCAACACGCATTAAATCCTTTCAGACGGGCTCTTCGGATTAGAATATCCTGAATAGTATTATTCAGCATATGGCCCATATGCAGAACCCCTGTTACATTAGGAGGGGGAATAACGATGGTATAAGGAGTTCTTTCATCTACTTCCGAATGAAAATATCCCTGCTCCATCCAGTAATTATACCACTTCTCTTCTACCGTTTTTGAATCGTACGTTTGGGGTTGAGCCATATTCTTGGTCTGATTTTTGAAATATTTGCAAAAGTAACTATAAGTTGAGTATTAAAAAAAAAGATACGATGTATAAATGGTTTTTAGGTTTATGAAAAACCGTATCTTTACTCTTCTTCAAAATTAAAAGTAATGAAACAAATAATTTCAATTTTGATGTTCTTTGTTACAGGAATTACAGCTGTACAGGCTCAGACCCCTCGATTTGAGTTTAAGTCTGATTTTATTGATTATGGCGACATCGCTAAAGGCAGCGATGGAATTCGTGTATTTGAATTCAAAAATGTGGGAGATGCTCCCCTTATTATAGAAAATGTGTATTCCAGCTGCGGATGTACGGTACCTACATGGCCAAAAAATCCCATCGCGCCAGGAAAAACAGGTGAAATAAAAGTGAAGTATGACACCGATATTGTAGGACCTATTCGAAAAACCATCAGTATTTATTCAAATGCTGAAGAATCGCCCAAAGCGATTAAGATCAAGGGCCGGGTCCTGGAGCCGGATGGTAAATAATAAAGCATAAGACTCCCATGAAAATGGGAGTTTTTTTTTATAAGATTCTTTCCAACCGAAATGCGATTTCTTTCTCTGCTCCCTCTCGGTTTATCTTTAATCGTATCTTCTTTCCCTCTTCAGAACTCAAAAGCGAATTGATATCGTTTAAAGAATACCTGTAAGCTGCTCTTCCGTTTAAAGAAACCAGAATATCTCCAATTAGAAGTCCCGCTCTTTCTGCCGGTGAATCGGGGCGAATTTCCACAACCTTAAATTGTGGCTGCAGCGAAAACTGCACCTGATAACTATCCTGATAGACCCGCTCTCCGGTCCCAGTATAATCACCGGTAATCTTTTTGGGAGATTGGCTGTTTACCAGGTCCTTCACTATTCCGAATCCGCTATGGGCCACCACCACTCCACTCATATCATATTCAAACGGATCCCTGAAATAACGGTTGGGTTTTAACCTCAACCGATTGCTTCCGTAATCAAAAACTGCAGAAAAGCGTTTTAGAACCACCGCGCCCAGACTCCCGTCTCTGTCGGAAAAAGTCTTTACGTTTTGAAAATACAGCGTGTCCGGAAAACTGGCGGTAACATCTTTCATGGACAGGTTGCCAAGCGATAATCTTTTTATCCTGCTTCTTTTACCATAAACACTGCCTCCTATTCCAAACCCCAGGAAATCCTGGAAAAAAGCAGGAGGAACCTCTATCTCTCTTTTTTTATTTTTAAAGAGCCATACCGCATCAGAAGATCCGCTGTCGACTAAAAGTTTAACAGAAAGCTCTTTTCCTTCTTCAATTTCTGCCGTCGCCTCTATATAGGGTTTGTGTTCCTTTATCAATAAATTAAAATCGCTGCATCTTCTGCAATTTTTATATCTGTATTCTTCGGGATTATATGCTTTTAAGGAGCTGTGAACAAAATCAAATTCAACAACAAAATCTTTAAAAAAATCGTAGCCAATAATGCCATTTATGGGAACTCCCAGCCGATTAGAAAGCGACATTTGGGTATCTGTAACTACGTAAAGGGTGGACTTTTTATTTAGGGCTTCGCCTATTTGGACGGTATTTCCAACCGCTTTGATGGCTTTTACAGGTTCTCCTTCTCCCAGGCCCTTGAGGTAAATACTTTGCGCATTATAGAGCTCCAGTGAATCTG
>JBAVQO010000387.1:0-1848 GCA_049694135.1 Gillisia sp.
CCCATGGGGCGATCGCTTATTTTGCTACCACGCTTCACTAGATGAATTTGCCGAAGAAATAGAAGATAAATACGACTTAATAACTTGTAACCCTCCTTTTTACAAGCCTTCAGAAACTGAAGAATCCGTAAGTATAGAAAGGAAAATGGCCAGATTTTACGATGCGCTACCCTTTACAGATCTTCTTGAATACACCTCTCAACTATTAGCCGAAAAGGGGCATTTTAATGTAATTATTCCTTTTTCCGAAGAAGAAGATTTTCTTCATTTAGCATCTAACTATAACTTATATCCCAACCAAATTACCCACGTGCATGGCAACAAAAGCAGTCCGGTAAAAAGAAGCCTTATAAACCTCTCTTTTGATAAAACTGAAGTAAAAAAGGAAAAGCTGATCCTGGAAAAAAAACGCCACGAATATACCGACGAATATTTGAAAATGGTTAAACCCTTCTACCTGAAATTATAATTATAAAATTGCCTGACAGAAAAAGCTTGGTTACATTTGTGTAAAACAGAACAAATGAAAACAGACCAGTTTCAGGCTCCAGATTACTATAATTTAGACGATCTTTTAACCGATGAACATAAAATGGTGCGCGATGCTACCAGAGAGTTTGTTAAAAGAGAAGTGAGCCCAATAATCGAAGAAGCCGCCCAGGAAGCAAAGTTTCCAAAACAGCTTTTAAAAGGACTTGCAGAAATTGGTGCTTTTGGGCCTTATATCCCTGAAGAGTACGGTGGTGCGGGGCTCGATCAGATTTCCTATGGTCTTATTATGCAGGAGATCGAGCGCGGAGACAGCGGAGTGCGATCTACCGCTTCTGTACAATCGTCGCTGGTAATGTATCCAATTTACAAGTACGGGAATGAAGAGCAACGAAAAAAATACCTTCCCAAACTTGCTACCGGAGAAATGATGGGCTGCTTTGGCCTCACGGAACCAGATCACGGCTCTAATCCCGGCGGAATGACTACTAATTTTAAAGACAAAGGGGATCATTTCTTGCTAAACGGTGCCAAATTATGGATCTCGAATTCGCCGTTTGCCGATATTGCCGTAGTATGGGCAAAAAACGAAGAAGGCCGAATACACGGCTTGATTGTGGAAAGAGGAATGGAAGGATTTTCCACTCCTGAAACACACAATAAATGGTCCTTACGCGCCAGTGCCACGGGAGAACTTATTTTTGATAACGTAAAAGTTCCAAAGGAGAATCTTCTTCCGAATAAAAATGGATTAGGCGCTCCGCTTGGATGTCTTGATTCTGCACGCTATGGAATTGCCTGGGGCGCGATTGGTGCCGCTATGGACTGCTACGATACCGCTTTGCGCTATGCAAAAGAGCGTATTCAATTCGGAAAACCTATTGCCTCCTTTCAACTTCAGCAAAAAAAATTAGCCGAAATGATTACCGAGATTACCAAAGCTCAATTACTGGCCTGGAGACTTGGAACCTTGCGAAACGAAGGAAAAGCTACCTCGGCACAGATCTCTATGGCCAAACGAAACAATGTAGCCATGGCACTTAATATTGCCCGGGAATCGCGTCAGGTTTTAGGAGCCATGGGAATTACCGGCGAATACAGCATTATGCGCCATATGATGAACCTCGAAAGCGTAATTACTTATGAAGGTACGCACGACATCCACTTGCTTATTACTGGGAATGATATTACCGGAATTGCTGCCTTCAGTTAAAAAAGGAATAAAAATAACTAATAAACCTATTTCGAAATTGAGGCCGATTTCTTTTTAAAATCAAAGAGCATAAAGTATTTTCGCGGAAAGTTCAGATTTTATGATTAAAGAAATAAATTCCGCGCTAAAACCAACAACAACCGATT
>JBAVQO010000388.1:0-2645 GCA_049694135.1 Gillisia sp.
CCCTTAAAAACTGCAATACCCAAACCACTCTCGAATTTCATCCTGAAGTTGGTGCTTCGGGGAAGAAAGATGCCATCGATTTCGAATTTTATTTTGAAGGTGTAAAAAAGGATGCATTTAAGCCCAAGATCGAAACCTTTTTCAAAAGAGTGCTTCCCTACTGTTCATTTCTGAAAGATTACCGGTTTATCATCCATTCAAAAAATTCCTTTCCGCACAGTAGCGGGATCGCATCTTCGGCAAGTGGCATGAGCGCCCTGGCGTTGTGTGTTATGAGCATGGAAAAACAGCACAATCCGGGAATGTCTGAAGAATACTTCAGGAAAAAAGCATCATTTTTAGCCCGGTTAGGTTCCGGAAGTGCCTGCCGAAGTATTGAAGGGCCGCTTGTAGAATGGGGATACCATGAAGAAATTGAAGGCAGCAGCGACCTCTTTGGAATTTCATATCCCTATGCGATTCATAAAAATTTCGAAGATTATCAGGATACGATTCTCATTGTTGAAAAAGGTCAGAAAAAGGTGAGCAGTAGCCTGGGCCATAATTTGATGACTGATCATCCGTTTGCCAAAAGCAGGTTTGAACAGGCCCATAAAAATCTGGCACGCTTAAACTCTGTTTTAAAAAATGGCGTTTTGGAAGAATTTATTGAAATTGTGGAAACTGAAGCCTTGAGTTTACACGCCATGATGATGAGCAGCAAGCCCAATTTTTTACTGATGAAGCCAAACACGCTTGAGATCATAAACCGAATTCGCGACTTTAGGGAACAAACGCAAATGCCGGTTTGTTTTACTTTAGATGCCGGAGCAAATGTGCATATGTTATATCCTAAAAAATATACTGAAGGTGTAAATGAATTTATTGAGAAGGAACTCGTAAAATATTGCGAGAGCGAGCAATATATTTGCGATACAGTCGGAAACGGAGGGATACAGAGCTAATTAGATTATTGTGCCTACAATTTATAGAAATAGCGGTTTTCGGTTTTTCTTTTATTCAAACGAACATTTGCCCAAACATATTCATATTGAAGGAAAGGGAGGGGAAGCTAAAATTCAATTAGATTCACTAACTTTGCTCTACTGTTTTAATCTAAAGTCCAGGGATTTAAAGATTATTAAAGAAATAGTAAAAGAGCAAAGGTTCTTTTTCTCTAGATCGTGGGACGAATTTTACAACAAATGATTAAGGAAGAATCAAATATTAAGATTAAAAAAGTTTTTTTTAGAGACGATAAAATATTTTTTTCTCTTGAAGATGGCCGTGAAATTGGGAGTCCTCTCAAATGGTATTCCAAATTATACGAAGCTTCAGAAGAAGAACGTTTAGACTATTCTATTTCTCCGGGAGGCTATGGAGTTCACTGGCATAAAATAGATGAAGATTTATCAGCCTATGGTATGTTAAGTCTCGACCAAAAAGCAAACACCAAATCTGTATGAAAGGACCACTATTTTACTCTAAAATCCTACTGTTCGGGGAATATGGCATTATAAAGGATTCTAAAGGCCTTTCCATTCCGTATAATTTTTATAACGGCGCATTGAAAATGGATGAAAATCCTTCGGAAACCGCTCAGAAATCGAATGAAAATTTAAAAAGATTCGCCGCTTATCTGGAAGAACTTCAGGAGGCAGAACCTCAGCTGGTTCAGTTCGATATGCATGCCATGCATGCCGATATTTCCAAAGGAATGCATTTTGATTCTACCATTCCTCAGGGCTACGGAGTTGGAAGCAGCGGGGCTTTGGTGGCTGCCTTTTACGATAAATATGCAAAAGATAAGATCACGGTTCTTGAAAATCTTACCCGGGAAAAACTCTTGAAACTAAAAAAGATCTTCGGAAAAATGGAATCTTTTTACCACGGAAGTTCTTCCGGATTGGATCCGTTAAATTCGTATTTAAGCATTCCCATTCTTATAAATTCTCAGGATAACATAGAACCGGCAGGCATTCCTTCGCAAACCCAGAACGGGAAAGGGGCTGTTTTCTTACTCGACAGCGGCAGCATTGGTGAAACTGCGCCTATGGTGCAGATTTTTATGGAAAACATGAAACAGGAGCCTTTCAGAAAAATGCTGAAAGACCAGTTCGTGAAGCATACCGATGCCTGTGTTGACGATTTCCTAAAAGGGGACGTAAAATCGCTTTTTGGGAACATCAAGAAACTGTCGCATGTCGTGCTTGACAACTTCAAACCAATGATCCCGGCCCAGTTCCACAAGTTGTGGAAAAAAGGTATCGAGACGAACGAATATTATCTTAAACTATGCGGCTCGGGAGGAGGAGGCTACATTCTTGGCTTTACCGAAGACATTGAAAAAGCAAGAAAGGCATTGAAGGATTACCGCCTGGAAGTGGTCTATAACTTCTAATGATCTCCATATCAAAAAAACGACTTTTTCTTAAGGTATTAAGTCTTATCTCGGTCGTTCGCGGCTACAATATTCTGGTACTCGTCATCGCGCAGTACCTTACCTCAATGTTCATTCTCGCACCCGAGCTCCCGCTGGGACAGGTGCTTTTTGATCCTAATCTTTTCTTTTTGGTGCTTTCCACAGCATCTGTGGTCGCCTCAGGCTACATCATCAATAACTTTTACGACAGCGAAAAAGACCTGATAAACCGGCCGCAAAAGAC
>JBAVQO010000389.1:0-1851 GCA_049694135.1 Gillisia sp.
GGGTCGTTGCCATTGATGATCCTCTTCAAACTGAAGAAGAACGCACTTTTATCGCCACCCTCAAGCTTACCAACCGGGCGATGGCAACTTCCGGGAATTACAGGAAATATCGAATAGATAGTATTACAGGACAACGTTACGTGCACACGGTAAATCCTATCACGGGTAAATCCCGAAAAAGCAATCTTTTAAGCGCTTCGGTCCTTGCTAAAAATTGTGCCCTGGCAGACGCGTATGCCACTTCATTTATGGCGCTGGGATTAGAAGGATCTAAAGAGATGTTGAGCAGATTAGACAATGTAGACGCCTACCTCATTTACGACGAAGGAAATGACAAAGTGAGCGTGTACAGCACTCCGGGTTTCAAGAAAATACTGCTTAGCGAGAAGTAGGCTTCTTACCAACGGGAATTATCTCTCCTTTTGCTAAACGGAATGTATCGATTTCGTCTGAAGTCATTTCTGAAGTCAGATCTACTTCCTCTACCAAAAAGCCGATGTTCCGAAGTTTATCAAAAAAATCTCTTCCATATACCCGCACATGATCGTACTGCCCAAAGATACTGGCCCGCTCTTTTGGATCTGTGATCGAATCGTCTTCAAAAGTAGTATTGCGACTAAGATCCTGCGGAATTTGCAGAATTGCAGTTCCACCCGGTTTCAAAACACGGAATAATTCCTGCATGGCCTTTGTATCATTCGGAATGTGCTCTAGAACGTGATTACATAAAATAAAATCGTAGGAATCATTTTGAAATGGAAGATGACAGATGTCTGCTTTTACATCGGCTAGAGGCGAATTTAAATCTGTGGTGGTGTAATCCAGATTTTTCAATTTTCTGAAGCGTTTATAAAAGGCCTGTTCAGGAGCAAAATGCAAAACTTTCAGGTTTTCTGAGAAAAATCTTGTTTCATTTTTTAGATATAGCCACAAGAGCCTATGCCTCTCTAAAGAAAGGGTAGAAGGGGAAAGAACATTCTCCCGCTGGTTTTCGTAGCCGTAAGGCAGAAACTTTCGAAAACTACTGCCATCAATGGGATCGGTATATTTCGTTCCTTTGAGAGCAATTTTTAATAAAGGCCGCGCCAGGTAACTCATTCTTATGAGTAAAGGCCGCGGAATTGAATTAAGTACCAGTTTAAAGGCTTTGCCTGTCATACTTTTATATCACCCCAGTTTTCTCCCGATTTTATCCTGTACAATTGCATTTCTGAAACGCCAAATTGTTTGGCTAGTACTTTTATACGGGTTTTACGGTTGGGATCTAATAATTTCTTCTTCAGAATAGTGGCCTGGGCATAAGTCAATTTGGAATAGGAAACAACACGCCTTAGCTTGCGCTTCTTTTTATTTTCCTTTACATTCGGATTTCCAAACTGGTGCTGCGTCCATTCTTCTTTGTTTGTCCAGGCCAGGTTGGAAACCTGATTATCATGTTTCTGATAATTCTTATGGATAACAAATTTATCGTCTTCCTTTTTTTCTAGAAAAAGCTCGGCAATAACACGGTGAAAATAATAGTTCTTCTTTTTACCGTTTTTGAGGTTGACAACAAAGGAAAGATAGCCGGCTGTTCGGCCGCCTCTAATAATTTCTCCTTCCGGATTTTTTACATAGCTAATAATCCTTCCGTAATTGGAAACTTTGTAAACGAACCGGTCCTGCCAGTCTTCTTTGTGGAGCGTTTTCCATCGCTCCTGTCTGAAATTCTTAATCATATGTGTGGGCTCTAAATTTACTTTCTTCGGTCGATTCTATACCAAGTGCATCGTATATGTACTGAAAAGTGGAGAGTAGCTCCGGTTTTCCATCTACAATGGCAACGTCATGTTCAAAATGTGCACTGGGTTT
>JBAVQO010000390.1:0-6763 GCA_049694135.1 Gillisia sp.
GCGACTCCAATCCTGACACGAATGCTACCGGTTCTATTGTAGTAAACGATCAAACCATTTCACAAAATAAAATCGTGGTAGAAAGTGTTACCACAGATCAGGACGGATGGCTTGTTGCCCGAAACACTTCCGGCGGAAATACCTCTGCAGTAGTCTCAGACACGGTGGCTGTTTCTTCCGGAACCACTCAAAATGTAGAACTAACTCTGAACAACACCGCAAGTTTAACCGGGAACGATGCCGGAGACCAATTTACAATTACCCTGTATCAGGATAATCCTAACAGCGGCACGCAGGGAGAATTTGACATGGCAGATACTCCTGTAAAAGACAGCAATGGGGATCCGGTAAGTGAGACAATTACGGTTATGGCACCGAGTTTTAAAGTACAGGATCAAACCGTTACAGATAATGCCGTAAATTTTGATTCCGTAAATACGCTCAATGGCGGATTTATTGTGCTTTATAACCAGAATGCCGATGGCAGCATTAACCAATCGGATATTGTTGGAACCACTTATGTAAATCCGGGAACTACAGATGCGGTAAGTGTACCGTTCATCAACGATTTCACTTATCAGTCCGGACAGAACATTTATCCTGTTTTGTACACAGATAATCCTGCAGATCAGCAATTTACTTATCTTACCGATAACACTACAGACGTTCCTGAAATGTATGGGTATGACACTAATGGTGTTGCACAACCCGTGGGATACGGTCCTATCGTGGTGCAGTAAGAAAATCAGCAAAAAACCAACAACAAAGAGGCTGTTTAAAAAGTATCAAAAACGTCAACCTGAATGTATTTCAGGATCTTAACGATTTGATAAACAGACTTAGTCAGAAGCTGAAACAAGTTCAGCTTGACAAAGATCCAACTTTTTAGACAGTCTCTTTTTATGCGCTTTTTTAATTTTAACTATATGAAAATCAACATCCAATAAACCTTTTTTCAAAAAAGAAGTCTTATAAAAAACAATAATATGTCGCGTACTATGAAAAAATTATCATTATTGGTGCTTATGCTGATAGGAATTACAGGATTTGCCCAGCAACACGAAGGAATGAATCGCGAGAATCGCGATAAAATGACTGCAGAAGAAAAAGCAGACATGATGACCGACCGGTTAACAAAGCAATTAGATCTCACTGCCGAGCAGAAGGTAAAAGTGAGGGAGCTTTACCTGGAACGGGCTAAGAAACAACAGGAAAGAATGGCTACTCGCCAAGAAAAAATGAAAGATGCCAAAGAAAAGATGAAGGATCGTCGCGAAAAAAATCGTGAACAGATGATGGCGGACCGCCAGGAAAACATGGAACGGCTAAAAACCATTTTGACCGAAGAACAGTTTAAAAAATTCCAGCAAATGCAGAAGGAACGTCAGGCAAAAATGAGAAAAGGTTCCCGAGACTGGGATGATAAGAATGATTCTAATTAAAAAACTTTGAGGGATTCGGAAAGCGATTCTTTTCTATCGCTTTCCGAACCCTTCTTTTTATCAGTCTCTGAAATGCCTGCTGAGGCAACATTCTTTTTCTCAGCTTTTAATCGATCTCTGGTAGCGGTTTTTCTTCCTATAACTTCGCGTTTTTTAATCGCAGAGCATTGGTTATTACCGACACCGAACTAAAACTCATGGCCAGAGCCGCGATCATGGGAGAGAGCAAAATTCCGAAGAAAGGATATAAAATGCCCGCTGCTACCGGCACTCCTATGGAATTATAGAACAAGGCAAAAAACAGGTTTTGTTTGATATTTCTCATTACCTTTTCACTCAAGATTCGGGCTTTTTTAACCGCCTGTAAATCGCCCTTTACCAAAGTTACCTCTGCACTTTCTATAGCCACATCGGTTCCCGTTCCCATAGCGATACCTATGTTAGCCTTTGCCAATGCCGGCGAATCGTTAATGCCGTCTCCGGCTACAGCCACAAATTTGCCTTTTTTCTGAAGCTCTTCAACAAATTTCATTTTATCCTGCGGAAGCATTCCCGCCTTGAAATCTGTTAAATGCAGCTCGTTGGCGACTGCTGCTGCCGTTCTTTCGTTATCTCCGGTAAGCATAATTACTTCCACCCCATCGTTCATTAATTCCGAAAGGGCTTGTTTACTGGTTTTCTTAATCGCATCGGTAATGGTAATAAATCCCACTATTTTACCATCAACGGCAAGAGAACTTACTGTTTTGCCTTTTTCCTGTTCGCTTTGAATCTTCTGGGAAACTTCTGAAGGAATTTCAATATTGTTTTCTTCCATCAAACTATAATTCCCCAGAAAAAGCCTTTTTTCTCCGGAAGTTCCTGTTATTCCCTTTCCCGTAATCGCGTTGAAATCCTGCACCCTATCAAGTTCCAGTTCTTGTTTTGCCGCGGCCTTTAATGTTGCCTGGGCCAGCGGATGTTCACTTTGAGAATTTAACGAAGCGACGAGTTTTAATATCTCATCTTCAGAAAAAGAAGAAGTAGAGATCACTCTTTCAACTGAAGGTTTTCCTTCGGTAATAGTTCCTGTTTTGTCTATTATCAGAACTTCAAATTTATTGAGATGTTCCAGCGCTTCCGCATTTTTTATAAGCACTCCGTTCTGTGCGCCTTTTCCCACGCCTACCATTACAGACATAGGAGTGGCAAGGCCCAGGGCACAGGGGCACGCAATAATAAGTACGGCAACCGCATTTATAAACGCATATACATATCGTGGCTCCGGACCAAAGATGGCCCAAATCACAAAAGTTGTGACGGCAATAAGTACTACCGCAGGAACAAAATATTGCGAGATCCTGTCTGCCACTTTTTGTATAGGTGCCCGGGAACGACTGGCTTCGTTCACCATTTTTATGATCTGAGAAAGCAGGGTCTCATCACCTACTTTTTCAGCTTTCATGGTAAAGCTTTTGTTTCCATTGATCGTTCCGGAGCGAATGAGATCTCCTTTTTGTTTATCAACCGGAATAGGCTCCCCGGTAATCATTGATTCATCGATATTTCCTTCCCCCTCCTCAATAACACCATCTACAGGAATTTTATCGCCGGGTTTTACTCTTAAAATATCTCCTCTTTCAATCTGATTGGCAGAAATAACCTCTTCTTTCCCGTTTACTACACGTGTGGCCTTATTTGGCGCAAGTTTCAATAATTCTTTTAAAGCTGTATTGGTTCTGGTATGCGCTCTGGCTTCCAAGACCTGGCCTAATAATACCAGGGTTAGAATAACTGTGGCCGCTTCAAAATATACGTGAACGTTTCCTGCCTCCGTTTTGAATTGATCTGGAAAGAAATCGGGAAAGAGCAAGGCAAAAACACTGAATAGCCAGGCGGCTCCCGATCCTATTCCAATCAAGGTAAACATATTCAGGTTCCAAGTTTGCAGGGAGCGCTTCGCCCTTTCAAAAAACATCCAGGCGGCATAAAAAACCACCGGTAAAGAAAGAACAAATTGCACCCAATTCCAGGCGTACAAATCCATAATCCGGTACAGCGGATTGTTATTGATCATATCGCTCATGGCGATTAAAAAAATGGGAAGCGTAAAGGCAACGGCAATCCAGAATTTACGCAGGAGTTTTTTGTAGGTTTTATCTTCGGCCGATGTTTCTGCTTCTTTTGGAACCAAATCCATTCCACAAATAGGGCAATCCCCGGGGCCCTCTTGCTCTACCCCGGGATGCATTGGACACGTATAAATATCTCCCCCTGCTGAAGAAATAGAAGCTTCTTCCACCAGATCCATTCCGCAGACGGGGCAATCTCCGGGTTTATTGTAGGTTTTATCGCCCTCGCAATGCATAGGGCAGTAATAGATTCCCGTTCCTTTGGATTCTGGTTTGGGAACAGGAGCTTTTTTATCTTCAGCCGCTGCGGTTCCCGGGAGAAAAATTTTATAATTTCCTCCTGCCTCTTTTAAAGCCTTCTGAAACTCTGAAATTTTAATATGATGATCCATCCCTACCTCAGCTTCGGCTTTTTCAAGATTTACCTTTGCTTCTGTAACTCCGTTAACGCCTTTTAATGTTTCTTCCACATGAGATCGGCAACCATTGCAGGTCATTCCCGTGATTCTATAGGAATGCCGCATTTCTCCTTTATTTTCAGAAGAATCCAGAGGTAGAATGTTATAATTCCCGCCATCGTTCTTTAATGCCTTCTGAAATTCATCAATTTCGACGTGATGATCCATCTCTATGACGGCTTCAGCTTTTTCGAGATTCACTTCAGCATTTTTTACGCCTGCTACAGAATTCAGCACTTTTTCGACATGAGCACGACAACCGTTACAGGTCATGCCTGTGATTTTATATTGATGTTTCATAAGATTTTCGTTTAAGAAACATGGATTATTTCAAATAAAAAATCCATAGTCATTAATTCATGCCATAAATGGTTTTCCAGTTCCATCCTCCTTTTTGTACCAGTTTGTTCAAAACCAGTCGCTGATGAGCGCTTTCTGAAGTTAGCTTTATCTCCAGGTTTTTTGTAAACGGACGGTTTTCCAGGCTCTGTACAAAAAATTCTGGTTGTTCCTCGTCCCGAAGTCGCAAATGGTCTACATCTGCCGCTACTTCTGTATAATTCCCAATCGCTTTTTTGATCTGTGCCAGCCTTATGGAGGGAGGTTGCAACTCCTCTTTCACCGTACTTTCAAAAATAAGCACCGCATCGTAAAGTTTGGCTATCTGAAGAATTACGGCATTATGCTCCTTTGTATTATGGAAATAATGAATAACGGGATAGGCGCGATGATTCTGGCTGTGTTTAAAAAGTATATCAGAAAATTTGGTGACTTCTTTTACAAAGAGCTTAAAATTTTTCCCGTTATATCCATTTAACAACATATCTACGGGAGTATCGCCAAGGCTTCCAATTCCCAGTCCCAGTTGTCGCTGCGTGATAACAGCAGAAAGCACCGGCACAAAATAGGTAATAGACAAGGTGATGAAAATAAGGCCTGTAGCCGAATATAGATCTGTTACAATTCGCCACAGATTATTCGAGGCAACAAAATCACCAATCCCGGCAGTGGAGAGATTAAATCCGGAATAATAGAGTTTTTCCCAGGCGCCTGCAACTACATGTGTGGTACTGTTTATAACAGAGCCGGGGTCTGATAACAACAAAAGAAAAAAACTGCTCCAAAGACAAAGCACCCAGACTGCTACAATAATGACAAGCAGAAGATAGCCGCTATGATCTAAAATAGGGGACTTAGGATTTCTTCCGGAAAGCCTGAGTAAAGTCCTCCAGAAACCTCTGGAAATAATATTGGTTAAAAACCCGCCACCTTGCATAGAAAGGGTGGTTTTTATAATATCCATCAATACTATTACATAAATTACTATTCCCGGGATTAAATAAGCAAATTTCCACATAACTGCCGTTCAAAATATTGGTTCACTTTAGCACATCTCAAAGCGCAGCCAGGATTATTCTATTGTTTTGTCCACTCTTCCGCAGGTTAACATCTTCTGTCCGAAATAAGGATTTTTAATTTCTTTGGAATTTGAATACCAGTAGTCTCCTTTTCCCTGAAATGCCATTGGGCAATACAATTTGTATACCTCTCCGGACTTTAACGCACCCTCTAGCTTTTTACCCATCGCAGCGGTCAGATTAGAGAAAGCCTCACGTTGTTTATTAATGTCGGTTTCTCGAGCTATCTTTTGTGCGGCATCTTTCAAATCTTTATTGGCATCTTCTTTAAGATCGGAGAGCAACTGGTCTGCTGCCTTCCCGGCTTTTGATGCATCTGAAGCGACAAAAGCAGATTTTACCTCGATATAATCTTTAAAGATCCTGGCCGTCTGCTCATCTTTAAATTTAGCTGTCCCCGTTGTATCCACATCCTCGACATCAGGCGCCTGTATATTGCTTTCCTGGTTTACAGTTATGGTTTGCTTCTCCTTTTTTGAATTGTCTCCACAGGAAACAAGACTAAACGCAGCTCCCAAAATCAGTGATAAAGCGATGATATTTTTTTTCATTTTATTTATTTTTATGATTTATTCAAATTTAAGATTATAAAGTTGCTTTGCTAAATTATTGGTATGGGTATTAACAATACTTTATTAAAACCCTGCAAGTAAATCGATTTCCGCTCCGGTTCCACAGTTATAACAATACTGGAAAATCCTCTTTTTTTTGATGGTACTAGTTTATTGTATCTGTTACATTTCCACAATCGGGCATTTCTCCTCCCAAATAAGGGTTTTGAATTTCTGAAGACAGGCTCAGCCAGTCTGCACCTCTTTTATTATCTGCCATAGGGCAATGCTGCACATACAACAGATTATTATTTGGCTGCGTGGTCTTAATCAAACCTATTACCGCAGCCGATAATTCATCGAAACTGCTCCTGATTCCCTTAATATCTTCGGAAGAATTCATAATAGCAATCCTGGAAGTGAATTGCTTCTGAAATTTATTCCAGTCTTCTATATTTTTTGTATTCAGGTCAGAAATAATAGCTGAAAGACGGGAAACTTCATTTTTTGCCTTCTGAAAATCATCGGTAAACAAAGCATTCTTTAAATTGAGATAATGATTTAAAAGAGGTTCTAATTGCTGTTTATCTTCAGCCGAAATTTTTTCCGGCTGATTCATCATAGAATTTTTGCCCTGTAATTGCGCAGCCGCATCTACGGTAAAGGTTCCATTTGTAACTACTTTATCCCCGTTCTGTAAGCCTGAAAGCACTTCATAATTATTTCCCACAGTGTTGCCCAGAGTAATCTCCTGTAAGTTAAAAACAGGTTCTTCAGGATTCG
>JBAVQO010000391.1:0-2311 GCA_049694135.1 Gillisia sp.
AACATCAACCTTAAAAAAGGTGATAAGATAGTAGTGTATTCACGAGATTCTCGCGCTACCACCGCTTTTTACGAGATTATAAATGGGAATCAACAGCCGGTATCCGGCAAATATTCATGGGGAGTTACAACTTCTCAGTCCTATCTTCCTTTAGATAATTCCGAATTTTTTGAGAATGATCTTACCCTTGTGGACTGGTTGCGCCAGTGGGCCAAAACAGAAGAAGAAAGGGAAGAAGTGTATATTCGCGGTTTCCTCGGAAAAATGATCTTCAGTGGTGAAGAGGCTCTAAAAACGGCGCAGGTTTTATCGGGTGGAGAAAAAGTGCGATGTATGCTAAGCCGAATGATGATGATGCGTGCAAATGTGCTGATGCTGGATGAACCTACCAATCACCTGGACCTGGAATCCATCACCGCTTTTAACAATTCATTAAAGAATTTTAAAGGCACCGTGATGTTTACCACTCACGATCACGAATTTGCTCAAACTGTGGCTAACAGGGTCATTGAATTAACTCCTAATGGAGCTATTGACAGATACATGAGTTTCGACGAATATATGGAAGACAAGAAAATAAAAGAACAACGCGATAAAATGTATGCTGTAAAAACATAATTTCTGCTCGTCTTTTATTAATCTGCGTGAGTAAAATCCTCGGGAAAAGTGGTTTTGGCAATTGCCAGAGCTTCATCATAATGAGATTTTACGACAAAAATCTGTACCTGTCCCGGCATGCCTCCGCCAAACCCGGCTCTTAAACCAGAATCGAAATCATTGCGGACCCGGGAAGAAATTCCGGCTTTATTAAATAGTCCCTGAAGGTATTGTACATTCGTTTCAGAGCCTGTATATACTCTTTCGTAATTTTCCTGATTTTCCATAATTGTATTCTTGTAGGCTGAATTTACACAATAGCTTACAGAAGAAAAGGGACTTTAAAAAGAGTTTAACGTTCTATGCGTTGAAATACTGACTTCGCCAGATGGCAGCACTAAAATTCTTTCCTTTTTTAAAACCAACAAACAGGGCGATTCCCGCTACCCACTTAAACATAAAGAAGAAGATCATTAAAAATTCGGCAGTAGTGGCATGCTCGGTAAACAACCCTTCGGGAACCATGGTGGTAAAGGCAAAACTCAGCGCGACCAGTAGTACAATAAAATTTTCCAAATCACGGAACGGCCACATAAGTATTTTTCTTAGCGGATGCAGATCTTTTCCCCAGGAATGGACCAGATAGTAGTAATCGTTTCCCATGGGCGCAAAAAGCAGTGGATCATCGGCGTTTTTTAACCGAAAAAGACTTGCGGGCGCCATGATCTTAAACCCCTTCAGTTCAACCTGGTGTTGTTTTTCAAGTAATTTTATTTTTGAAACGGCTTCAAAAGGTAAGTCTCCTTTATAAAGCGAGGTATCAAGAAACCGAAGCCGATATTGGATACATATTTTTTCAATATCAGAAATATGATAAATCCTCTTGGTTTCCAGCAAATCGAGATTAAAAAGATTGTAAAAATCCTCTTTTTCGTCTGTAAGCATCGCCTGCTTTATCCTTTCTTCACGGGCTTCTTCAGTCCTAAAGATTTCCCGGACCTCCTGTAGTAATTCCTGTTCTTTTATTCTGCGGTCACGTGCTTTTAATATTTTATCGGGGATGTGTGTTCTGCTAATTTTCATCTTCATTTTTCTTTACCGGTCAAAATTAAATAATTGGTTTTCAATTCACAACAGCCAAATGCTTTTTAACTAAGCTAGTAAAATATAGCTTTTTTACAGGGTGGAACGGCTGTTAAACTTCTGCCAATTCTTCTGACTTTCAAAAACCGCACCGAACCTTATATCGTTTATTTAGAAGTAACATAAAACTAAAAAACTATGAAAAATTTCAAATTATTTGCTGCAGCTGTACTGGTTGCCGTCTTTACTGTCTCGGGTTCACTTTCTGCCCAGACTATGGAAAAAACAAAAATGGTGGGCGGAGCTGCGATGTATCCCAGTAAAAACATTGTAGAAAATGCCGTGAATTCTAAAGATCACACCACTCTGGTTGCGGCGGTTAAAGCGGCCGACTTGGTTACCACGCTTGAGAGCGACGGACCGTTTACTGTTTTTGCTCCCACCAACGAGGCTTTTAATAAACTTCCGGAAGGAACAGTAGCGACTTTGTTAAAACCTGAAAATAAGCAGAAATTACAGTCTGTTTTAACCTATCACGTCATTGCTGGCGACTTTAGCGCAACCGATATTATGGAGGCTATTAAAAAAGGTCACGGAAAAGCTACTTTTAAGACTGTACAAGGTGTAGAGC
>JBAVQO010000392.1:0-1861 GCA_049694135.1 Gillisia sp.
TCATCAACGAACTGGTGATATATTTTAAATTAAAAACCAGTCTCGATCTTTTTTATCGCGTGGGTATCGGAAAAATCGATAATAAAAATCTGAAGGAATTCACCTCATCCAGAAGCAATGCTTTTGTAAGTTACATTAAAAGTAAGATTAGGAAGCCACCTATGGCCGAAGACCTTAATAAAGAAGAGATCACTTCGAAATACGACCAGCTGGTTTTCGGAAAAGAAGAGGAAACGCTCGATTACAAGCTCGCGAATTGCTGCAATCCTATTCCTGGTGATAGTGTTTTCGGTTTTATTACGGTGAGCGAAGGTATTAAAGTGCATAAAAAAGACTGCCCAAATGCCATCCAGTTTCAGAGCAATTACGCCTACCGTATTATTCAGGCAAAGTGGATAGATTCCTCGCAACAGGATTTTAAAGCGGTTATTAAACTCACAGGTATTGATAATCTTGGATTGGTAAGCGATATTACACAGGAAATTTCGAAGAGTATGAACGTAAATATGCGCAATATTAACTTTGACAGCTCCGATGGAATTTTTACAGGAAAAATTACCGTTATTGTAAAAAATAATTCCATTTTAAACACTCTTATCAATCACCTTAAAAAAATAAACGGGATAGATAAGGTGTCCAGAGAATAAACCAATACCTTTGTGAGGAGACAGGAATCATGAGTAAAAAAATAGTAAACAAGAACGATCAGGCGGTAGTTAGAAATGTCTTTACCAGGTTTTTAGAAGAGAAAGGACATCGCAAAACCCCTGAACGTTTTGCAATACTTCAGGAAATCTATAATAACGAAGATCATTTCGATATAGAATCTCTTTATATAAAAATGAAGAATAAAAAGTATCGGGTTAGTCGCGCTACTTTATATAACACCATAGAACTCTTACTTGAATGCGGACTGGTAAGAAAACATCAGTTTGGCCAGCAAAATCAATCGCAGTACGAAAAATCCTATTTCGACAGGCAACATGATCATATAATTCTCACCGATACCGGGGAAGTTATTGAATTTTGCGATCCGCGAATCCAAAGCATAAAACAAACAATTGAAGAAGTATTTAATATTGATGTTTCTAAACATTCTTTATACTTTTACGGCACTAAAAAACAACCTACTAATTAACTATTTATGGCAGTAGATTTACTCCTCGGACTTCAATGGGGTGACGAGGGAAAAGGAAAGATTGTTGATGTTTTTACCGAAAAATATGATATTATCGCCAGATTTCAGGGCGGACCAAACGCAGGGCATACCCTGGAATTCGATGGGCAAAAACATGTTTTGCACACCATTCCTTCAGGAATTTTCCACGAGAACACCTTGAATTTAGTGGGAAATGGTGTGGTTATAGATCCTGTTATCTTTAAAAAAGAACTCGACAATCTGGAAAAGCACGGAATCGAATATAAATCGAAACTGCTTATTTCCAGAAAGGCACACTTAATACTTCCCACTCACAGATTGTTGGATGCAGCTTCTGAAGCCTCTAAAGGTAAAGCGAAAATAGGTTCTACTCTTAAGGGAATTGGTCCTACTTATATGGACAAGACCGGAAGAAATGGCTTACGAGTAGGAGATTTGGAATTGGCAGACTGGAAAGAAAAATATCGAGCGCTTGCCGATAAACATGAAGAACTTATTGGGTTTTACAATGTCGATATTCAGTACAACTTAGCTGAACTTGAAGAAGAATTCTTTAAAGCTATAAAAGTTCTGAAAACTCTAAAGTTTATCGACAGCGAAATATTTTTACACCAGGCACAGGCCGAAGGAAAAACTATTTTAGCCGAAGGAGCACAAGGTTCACTTTTGGATATAGATTTTGGTACCTATCCCTATGTAACT
>JBAVQO010000393.1:0-3137 GCA_049694135.1 Gillisia sp.
GCCCTGGTTAAAATTCATAGAGGCATTCGCAATATTTACCTTGTTGGGAATTTCGGGCGATTTATAGCTGAAATTCCTGATGCTGGCCGTTCCTTTGCTTTGTACCTTCTGGTATTGTTCCCTGTCGATGGAGTTCATATCAAAAGAGGTGGTTACATCGGCATTTAAAACTCCCCTGAGATCCTGATCCAGCTTCAGCGGATACGCATTCTGAAGATTTGCCAGGTTTACAGTTCCTTTTAGGGCGAGGTCTACCAGCATATTTTCAGTAAGATTCCTGATTTTTCCGTGGCCGGAAAACGCGTCCTGATCTATGCGAAAACTGAATTTATTGAGGTCTACATAGGTGTCTTCCGCAAGGCCTGTGGTATTTAAAACCTGCATATCGATGTTGATGTCCTGTACACTTTTTGGAAGATCGGGATATTTAAAAGAGGCATTGCTGGAGGTGATTTTTACATCCATTTTAGGAATATGAAGATCGTCTACCACACCATTTATCCTTCCGTTAACAACAAAATTGCCCTGTGTATCTACATTTTCTACATTTTTGGCGTAGGTTTCTGGAATAACCTGCAGGAAATTCTTAAAAGAAGAAGAAGGGGTTTTAAAAGAAATATCCATTTGGGTATTGGCATCATTCAGCTGCACATAACCGTCGAAGGTAAGCGGCAATTGGTTGATGGTGGCGGTGTTTTCTAAAAAAGTGTACCGCTGTTTATTAAGATCCATCTGGAGAATGGCATCCAACGACAGTTTATTTTTATTCAGGTAATTTGTTCCGCCGTAATCCAGGGAAATAAGCGTGGTGGTGTGCGTGTCGAGTTTTGACTGATCCAGAGAAAAATCGCCGGTTCCCGAATGGTTCAAATCCTGAAGCAGCAGAGTAACCTGGTTCTGTCTATCGGTATATTTTATTTTGGAATTGTTTATTTCATAATGTTTTAAATCCAGTTTAAACGGATTTGCGGTAGAGTCGGTAGCCGTAGCGGTGCTGTCTTTTAAGGCGATATCGTAATTATTTCTGCCCAAAGAATCTACAAGTATATTCACATACGCGTCATTTAACTGCAACTTGTCAATTTTCTTAGGCTTATCGCTCCCTTTAAAAAGTTCTTTGATCGACATTTCTAGCAAAATTTCTTTGCTTAGCGCCAGCGTATCACCTGTAAAAGGGGCATTATTCATCACGCTCACATCATCAAGAACCAGTGTGGCCTGCGGAAAACTTCGGAAAAAGCTGAGGTTAAGATCGCTGAATTCTACCTGTGCATTTACATTGTTGTTAATGGCTTTTTTCACCATATCCTTCAGTTGTGCCTCAAAAATAAAAGGACCTGCAATAAGCAACACAACTATTATCAGCAGGACGATACCAATAATTTTAAAAACTTTCTTCATAAGCTACATTTTCTAATTGCAGTTCATCGTTAACTTCGAGATCAAATCTTTTTCGCATCCACAGAACCGCGGCATAGAAAAAGGGCGTGTCGCAAAGGGCGATCAGGACCTTGAATAAAAATCCGCTAAGCAATAATGCGCCGAATTGATCCCAACTAATCTTGTTAAAGATACAAAGCAAAAATAACACCGAAAATGTATCGACAAATTGTGAAAGTATCGTAGAAAAATTATTTCGGATCCATAAATGTTTTCCCCTGGTTAGCCTTTTCCAGAAATGAAAAAGCTGAATATCTATATATTGCGCCAGTAAATAGGCAACCATAGAGGCAAAAACAGCGATGACAGTAGCACCAAAAACTTTGGTAAAAAGGCTGTTGCTTAACGGCGACCAATCTGTGGCAGGAACATTATTGGCTACAAAAACAATGAGCAAAGAGAAAATAGAAGCGAACAATCCCGCCGTTACCAGCTGGTTTGCCCGTTTCTTGCCATAAACTTCGCTAATAATGTCTGTGATTAGAAAAGTTACCGGATAAGGCAGAATTCCGGCAGAAATTTCAAACCGGTAAATTCCCATGAAATTCCAGTAAAAGAATTTCTGAAAAATCAGGTTCGAAACGACTAAAGCGGTAATAAACAAGGCGCCAAAAATAAGATATATTCTTTGGGCCAAAAACAGGTTTTGGATAGATCTTTTCTTCAAATTATTTTTTTAAAGTCTTAGCGATAAAGTTGAGCTTATGTTAACCGGATTTCCTTAATTTGTTGTGAAGTTAAATAATCTGCACCAAAACAACTCTTAAAAAAAATTGAAAGCCGCCAAAAGCCTGTATATAGCCCTGGGAAGCAATGAAGGAAAGAGAATGGAATTGCTTCAGTTCGCGCTCGAAAAAATTTTTTCTGAAGTAGGATCTATCCGCCAGATTTCGCGAGTGTATGAAACGCCGGCGTGGGGTTTTGAAGGCAATCCTTTTTTAAATGCGTGCATTGAAGTTAGAACAAGGCTGGAAACGAAGCTGGTGCTAAAAAAGTTGCTGAAGATCGAATCTTCCTTAGGACGAATTCGCAATAACAGCGATTCTTACCAAAACCGAACCTTGGACCTTGATATTATTCTGGCGGAAGATTTGGTGGTACATTCAAAAGAATTACAGGTTCCGCATCCTAAGATGCAGGAACGAAAATTCGTGTTGTTGCCCCTGGCAGATATTGCCGCCTCTGTGGTTCATCCCGAACTGCAAAAAAATATCGCCCAGCTTTTAGCCGAAACCGCCGATGATTCTTCTATCGGGCTGGTGCAGGAAGCTCTTACCAATCCCGCTTTACAATTCAGGTTTACGCGTGCTAATTATATCGCTATCGAAGGAAATATCGGTGCCGGAAAAACCAGTCTCGCTACGATGATATCCCAGGATTTTAATGCCAAACTCATCCTGGAACGCTTTAAAGACAATGCTTTTTTGCCGAAGTTTTATGAAGATAAGAATCGCTACGCTTTTCCGCTGGAAATGTCATTTCTGGCAGATCGGTATCAGCAACTTTCTGACGACCTGGCCCAGTACGACCTCTTTGCCGATTTTGTGGTTTCAGATTACGATGTTTTTAAATCGCTCATTTTTGCCCGAATTACCTTTCCTGCGGAAGAATTTGCGCTTTACGATAAGCTTTTCAGAATAATGTACAAAGAACTGGTAAAGCCCGATATGTATATTTATTTGTATCAAAATACCGAA
>JBAVQO010000394.1:0-10010 GCA_049694135.1 Gillisia sp.
TAAAATTAATATAATGGAAATACTACTTTGGATCGTGGTTTTTTTAGCCACATTTGGACTGATGGAAGGAATGGCGTGGTTTACCCATAAATATATAATGCACGGATTTTTGTGGAGTCTGCATAAAGACCATCATCGTAAAGACCATAGCAGCTGGTGGGAACGCAATGATCTCTTTTTCGTGTTTTACGCGATTGTTAGTATTAGCTTCTTTCTTTTATGGAGATATAATGACTTATGGATAGGCCTGCCTATTGGTTTGGGAATCCTGGCTTATGGGATAGCTTATTTTAGCGTACACGATATATTTATTCACCAGCGGTTTAAAATCTTCCGAAACGCCAATAACACTTACGCGAAAGGAGTTCGACGAGCTCACAAAATACATCATAAGCACCTGGGAAAAGAAGATGGTGAATGTTTCGGAATGTTGTTGGTACCTTTTAAATATTTCAGGAAATAGGCCACATTAACTCCATATTATTCCACTATGCCAAAAAGCTTTGATTACATAATAGTTGGCGGTGGATTGGCGGGACTTCAGCTGGCCCTGGCTTTCGCCGATGATCTTTTTTTTGTTCAGAAAACGATTGCTATTATAGATCCCGACCAAAAGAATCAGGACGATAAAACCTGGTGTTTTTGGGAAAAAGGCCAGGGAAAATGGGAATCTGTGGTATCGAACACCTGGCAAACAGGTAAATTTTTGTCTTCGGAAGCAAATCTGAAATTCAGTTTAATACCGTATTCCTATAAAATGATAAAGTCCCTGGATTTTTATCGTTTTGCAAAGGAAAATCTGCAAACCAGCCAAAATATTTTTTTTATTCAGGATAAAATAGAAAAAATAGATCCGGTTACCATGAGGGCTCACGGAGAAAATAACAACTACGAAGCCCGCCATTTTTTTGACAGCAGAATTGATCCCGCATACCTCGAAGACACTTCCTGTGTTAACATTTTTCAGCATTTTAAAGGATGGGTGATAGAGACAGATTCCAATCAGTTTGATCCGAATCAGTTCACGATGATGGATTTTAGATTAAAGTTTAAAGACAGCACAAGCTTTACTTACCTGCTGCCTTTGTCCAGGACAAAAGCGCTGGTTGAATACACTTTTTTCACCCCTTTCCTTACAGAAGAAGCCATTTACGACGAATATCTCGAAAAATACATAAAAGAATTTCTGGGAATAAAATCCTTCAAAAAGCTAGAAACCGAAAAAGGCGTAATTCCCATGACAGATTACCCTTTTCATAAGCAATCTACCACACGAATTACCAAAATAGGAACCGGCGGTTCGTGGGTTAAAGGCTCTACTGGATATTCTTTTAAAAACACCGAGAAGAAGGTGGCAAAAATTATAGAGAATATAAAAAAAGGTAACATTCCTTCCCGCGGGTTAATAAATAAACGATTCAGACGCTACGATGCGGTGTTCCTGGATGTTCTAAACAGGCGTAATGAGCTGGGTGAACTGCTTTTTACCAGATTCTATTCCCGAAACTCTCCACAGCAAATTTTTGAATATCTAGATGAAGAATCTTCTCTTAAGAAAGATCTGCGCATCATGTTATCATTAAAGCATATTACCTTCATTAAATCTTTATTCCGGAAAGGTTTAGGTTTATAGAATTTAAGGCTTTTTCATGAAAAAACCCCGCTTCTCTCTTCAAGGTGGGCGAGGTTTTTTAAATTGTTATTCAGCCTTCAGAAGTTACTTCTGTAAAAGAAGTTAACGCGTAAAATGGCTTAGCTTTTTCTGAATGGCATATAGTTCCTTTTTCAGCAAGCCCAGGGCTTCTTCCAGTTCTGCTATTTTACCCTGCGATGCTATTTGATGGTGAGGCACCAAAACACTGCTAATTTTTCCTCTTATTGCCATTGCCTGCAGGATCTCTTCTTTGCTCAATTTTTGCTCCTGGGGTTCGAATCCTTTATTATCTGCCTCCAACATAAAATAGTCATTCTCGTTGGTAATCCTTACCCTTTTTACAAAGATGGTCTTCTGGGTTACAAAGAGAATTAAAGAACCATCCAGTATATTGTTAATGTTCTTTTGTTCCTGGCAAATAACAATATCGCCAGGCAAAATAGTGGGTGCCATGCTTTCTCCTTCTATCTCGAATAATTTCTGATTATCAGAATGATTATAGCCCGGAATGCGATACCATTCATATTCCTCGAAAGAATGTTCCTCATGAAAGTTTTGTATAAAACCTGCGTGGGCGGCTGCCGGAACAAAGGGAACGAACCCGTTGGAAGAAGAAATTCTTATTAACATCTTATCACCCTTCAAAATAAAATCTGTTGTTACATTATAAAGTTTGCTTAACTTAATAATATGTTCCGTAACAATTCCATTCTGTGAGCTTTCTATCAAGGAATAAGCAGATTGGGTGATATAAAGCTTATCGGCAACGTACGACTGGGAAAAACCATTTTGTTTTCTTAGTTCCTTAATGCGTTTTCCCATTGCAATTCTATCCTTCATTTTTTACTCATTTAGGTTATTATTCTTCAACTTTGAAGATTCAAAATTTGAAAAAATGAAGGTCGCTTAATTTCACCATAAAAAAACCGCTTATAATTATAAATAATAGTAAAATATTAAATTGTGTTAAAAGCTGTTAACAATAGTTAAAATTGCATACGAACAAGAGTAACTTTACTCCAAATTTTCAACCCGAATTTTCCACATGATTATCTCCATAAAGTATCTTTTTTGAGGGTTATAATTTATTTAGAAATTTTGCTTTGTTTGTTCCATTTCGGGGGATCAATAACTTTCTTTAAGGAGGAGTAAATATCTGCCACTTTGCATCTTGAGCAACATTAAAAGAAGGTTCCTCTTTCTAATTTTTCATCCTGAACCGGAGTTCTGAAAAACTTATATCTTCGAAATATAATAGGCCATTTTACATTTTTTTTGCCACTGTTTTAGGCAGAAAATCGTAAATAAGCAGAGATGCCTGTGATCTGAAAGAAATAGTCGTAATTCAGCGGGGAAATATATATTAAAGATAGGCTTTTAATACCAAAAAGTAGCATTTAAGTGAAATAATACTTCGATGAAAATGAATTAATTTTCAAAAACGCAGTAATAATATTACTAAGAATAATAAAAGAACCATGGTTTGTAATCATTTTTGTTAAAACCTGGTTAAAGCAGTCTATAAATATATGTTGTTCTAAAAATCGCTTAACTTTAAGAAACAGGGCAATTACAGATGAATGTAAAACCCGAAGAATGAAAAACCAAAAGAAAAATGGTTGTATAAATTGGGGTATTTATACAATCAAAAAAAATCCCGGAACTTTCCGGGATTTTTTATATTCTGAAAATATCACTGATATAAGATTTCTGATTACATCTTCAACACAGAGATCGTTTAATGAACTTTTTTAAGCTGCGGCATTTTCCTTTTTTATAAGGTTTAATGCAGAACCTTCTTTAAACCATTCAATCTGAGGTTTGTTATAGGTGTGATTTGCTTTAATAACATCTTTGCTACCATCTGAGTGTACAATTTCAATAGTTAATTGCTTGTCTGGCGCAAAATCTTTCAGATCAATGAAGTTGAAGGTATCATCCTCCTGAATAAGATCATAATCTGATTCGTTATCGAAAGTGATTCCTAACATTCCCTGTTTTTTCAGGTTAGTTTCATGAATCCGTGCAAAAGATTTTACAAGCACCACTTTCACCCCTAAATGCCGCGGCTCCATTGCTGCGTGCTCTCGGGAAGAACCTTCGCCGTAGTTATGATCGCCCACCACTACGGTCGGTATGCCTTTAGCCTTGTATGCACGCTGCACATTTGGTACACCATCATATTCGCCGGTAAGCTGATTCTTAACGAAATTAGTCTTTTTGTTGAAAGCATTTATGGCACCAATTAAACAGTTATTCGAAATATTATCCAGATGCCCGCGATATCGCAACCATGGGCCCGCCATAGAGATATGGTCTGTAGTACATTTTCCGAAGGCTTTAATAAGAAGTTTTGCGCCCAGTAGATTTTTACCATCCCAGGGATCAAAAGGCTCCAACAACTGTAACCTTTCGCTGTCTTTGGCAACCTTTACTTCTACCTCGCTACCATCAGGAGAAGGCGGCACATATCCGGGATCCTTAACATCAAATCCTTTTGGTGGAAGTTCGATTCCGGTGGGTTCATCCAGCAACACTTCTTCGCCATCCTCATTTAACAGTTTGTCTCTCGTAGGATCAAAATCCAATCTTCCGGAAATAGCAATTGCAGCTACCATTTCTGGTGAGCCTACAAAAGCATGCGTATTTGGATTGGCATCGGCTCGTTTAGCGAAATTTCGGTTAAAAGAATGCACAATGGTATTTTTTTCGTCAGCCTTTCTATCGCTTCGGTCCCACTGCCCAATGCAGGGGCCGCAGGCATTGGTAAAGATGGTGGCATCCAGGTCTTCGAAGATCTGAAGCAGCCCATCTCTCTCTGCCGTAAACCGAATCTGTTCAGATCCGGGATTAATACCAAAATCTGACTTTGCTTTTATTTTTTTATCTACGGCCTGTTTTGCTACGGAAGCCGCTCTTGTTAGATCTTCATAAGAAGAGTTGGTACACGAACCTATTAATCCCCAGTCTACTTTTACTGGCCAGTCGTTTTCTCTGGCTTTCGTACCCATTTCTGAAATAGGTGTAGCAAGATCTGGAGTGAAAGGTCCATTAAGATGCGGCTTTAATTCCGAAAGGTTAATTTCAATAACCTCGTCGAAATATTTTTCAGGATTTGCATAAACCTCGTCATCGCCTGTTAGATGTTCCCGAACAGTATTGGCTGCGTCTGCAACATCGGCTCTGTTGGTGGCGCGCAGATATCTTTCCATGGAATCGTCGTACCCGAAAGTAGAAGTTGTAGCACCCACTTCGGCACCCATATTACAAATGGTTCCTTTACCTGTACAGGATAAAGAACGGGCTCCCTCACCAAAATATTCAATAATGGCGCCGGTTCCTCCTTTTACAGTAAGGATTCCAGCCACTTTTAAAATCACATCTTTTGGGGCAGTCCATCCGGTTAATTTACCGGTAAGTTTTATTCCTATAAGTTTGGGGAATTTAAGTTCCCAGGCCATTCCTGCCATCACATCAACAGCATCGGCACCTCCAACTCCAATCGCTACCATTCCCAATCCACCCGCATTTACGGTGTGTGAATCAGTACCGATCATCATTCCTCCCGGAAAAGCATAATTCTCCAAAACTACCTGATGAATTATTCCAGCCCCCGGTCTCCAGAAGCCGATCCCGTATTTATTCGAAACAGACTCCAGAAATTCAAAAACTTCGTGACTGCTTTTATTGGCCGTTTGTAAATCTATAGCCGCTCCCAATTTTGCCTGGATAAGGTGATCGCAATGTACCGTGGTGGGCACGGCAACATTCTTTTTACCAGCCTGCATAAACTGCAACAAAGCCATTTGTGCAGTTGCATCCTGGCAGGCTATCCTGTCTGGCGCAAACTCCACATAGTCTTTCCCGCGTTTATATCCTTTTGAAGCTTTACCATCCCATAAATGAGAATAAAGAATTTTTTCTGAAAGAGTTAAAGGTTTACCTACCACTTCCCGGGCGCTTTTTACCCGTTCTGCCATTTGGCCGTAAACCTTCTTTATCATGTCTATATCGTATGCCATAGTTAAAGTTGATTTATTGATGTAAAAAAGTCCTGCGAAATTACGAATTTTCGAAGAATTTTAAAAATCACAACCAAAATTGAATTTTGATTGAATATCTTTCAATACAAGGCGACGAAATAGAGGTATATTTACACAAATCGTAATTTAGAGAACGAAAAATATGAAATTCGTAAATTTAATTTCTGATTCTAAAGGTTTGCTATTGTAGATAAAGGGAATCCTTAGTCAGAATCTTCCGAAAAGAAAATATCCGGAAAAATTTTTTACTCGCACAATGCAATTTCCTGCAGAACTGCTGAAGTTTCAGAAGAAAAAAATTAAAATAAACTCTCGATAATAGATTTTTCGGTAAGTCCTTCTGCCTCTGCTTTGTAGTTTTTAATAATCCGGTGTCTCAGAATTCCCACAGCCACCTGCTGTATGTTTTCTATATCCGGAGAAAATTTTCCATTTAGAATAGCATGAGCCTTAGCAGCCAACACCAGGTTCTGAGAAGCTCTTGGTCCTGCCCCCCATTCTACGTATTTCTTTACAGTTTCGGAAGCGGCCTTGCTCTGTGGCCTTGTTTTTCCAACTAAAGTTACCGCATATTCCACTACATTATCGGCAATGGGAACTCTCCGTATCAGATGCTGAATTTCGAGAATTTCCTGCGCTCTAAACAGAGATCGCACTTCCTGGTGTGTATCGACAGTGGTAGATTTTACAATATCCACTTCCTCCTGAAAAGAAGGATATTCAAGGTGAATGGCGAACATAAACCGGTCCAGCTGAGCTTCCGGCAACGGATAAGTGCCTTCCTGCTCGATAGGATTCTGGGTTGCCAGAACAAAATACGGAAGATCGAGATTATAATGATTTCCGGCCACCGTAACCGCTCTTTCCTGCATCGCTTCCAACATAGCAGCCTGAGTCTTGGGTGGTGTCCGGTTGATTTCATCTGCCAAAATAATATTGGCAAAGACAGGGCCTTTAATAAACTTAAAATGCCTGTTTTCATCCAGAATCTCCGAACCCAGAATATCGCTGGGCATAAGATCCGGAGTAAACTGAATACGTTTAAACTCCAGCCCCAAAGTCTTGGCAATGGTATTTACCATTAGGGTTTTCGCCAATCCGGGAACTCCTATAAGCAACGCATGACCACCTGCAAAAACCGATAAAAGAATCTGATTTACAACTTCTTCCTGTCCAACAATTACTTTGGCAATCTCTTTTTTAAGAGCAATATGCTTTTCTACAAGCTTTTCTACCGCCGAAACATCAGACATATAACATCGGTTTATACGTTAGTCCTTTATCCATTTACTGTTAAACTTGCAGTTGCGATATTTGCCGTTAACCTTCACGTAGGTCTCATTAATTTTTTCTTTCTGCCATTTTTCGATCGCATCGAGTTGTTTGCTTCTTAAGGCAATTTCTTTAATCTTGTTAAAGTCCTGCGCATAGTTCGCTTTGTGCTCCGGGAAACGTTTATCTATTTTAATGATCTTGTAGAAAACTCTACCCGTACGGTCATGATCGGTGATAACCTGAGACATTTCGCCTTCTTTCAGATTCACCACATCACTGTACAAATCGGGATCCAGTTTGGTAAGTTCGAACCGGGTGTCGCCCGTGGTTGGATTTATAAGTTTACCATCGTCATCGGCAGTTTCATCTTCATCTGAAAATCTTTTTGCTGCCTTCGCGAAAGTAAGATTCTTGGCCAGAATTTGGGTGCGAATGCTGTCGATTTGGGTTTTGGCCTTATCTACCGTAGATCGGGTTACATCGGGAATAAGTAGAATATGACGAATTTCGAGGTTCTGACCATTTATTTTATCTACCTGAATAATATGGTACCCAAACTGCGAAGCAAATGGCTGACTAACTTCGCCTTCTTTTAAACTGAAAGCCACATCTTTAAAATCTTTGTCTAAATGATCTTTTCGGGTAATAATCATTTTTCCGCCTTCGGTACTGGAACCGGGATCCTGAGAATAGAGTACTGCTTTGGTGGCAAAATTGGCTCCGTTGTCCACAATATCTTCGCGCATTTCCTTTAACCGGTCAATAACCTTTTGTTTTTCTTCTTCAGGTATAACCGGCTTAATAACGATTTGTGAAAGTTCTACCTCATCTCCAAAAATGGGAAGAGAATCCTTTGGAATCTTTTCAAAGTAAGCTCTTACCTCATCTGGCGTTATCTCTACTCCTTCTATAATCTTTTGCTGCATCTTACTGGCCAACTGCCGCTGCTTATTCAGTTCGAATAATTCATTTCTGAAAGCTTCTTCAGAATCTCTATGATAAAAATCGAGTACTTTTTGCATAGAGCCCAACTGTCCAACCATTCCATTGATCTGCTGGCTCACCGTACTTCTTATTTCAGCATCTGAAACCGGGATACTATCCTGAATTGCCTGGTGAGCATACAGTTTGCTTTCCATTAAATTCCCCGCCAGCTGGCAATCTGTTACATCGGCAGTAGAGATTCCCTGGCTTTGCAGGTCTTTATACATAAGTTCTACGTCACTGTCCAGAATAACGTATTCGCCCACCACTGCTGCAATGCCATCTACTTTTCTGCGTTGCGAATCTGGCGTGGAATCTTTTTTTACCACAGGTTTCTCTTCCGGCTGAATGGCAGTACTATCGGTAACAACTACCTGTTGCGCATTCATTTGGAAAAATATTCCGAAGAAAAGAACCAGGAGTCCTATTCTTTTATTTATAAATTTCAAATTGTTTGTTTTCAATTGCATCTCGGGTTATATCTTTTTCTAGTTCTTTAACCAATTCGGCTTTTCGTTTGTTAAGCAATATTTGTTTAATGGTAGACTTCGCGTATTCCAGCGGTGCTTGCTCGTTTCTTAACAAAACATCGTTTACGTACACCAAATATACTTCTAATGAATCTTCAAGCTGAAGAAAATTCGACTTTTTTAATAATTGTTCCTTGTTGCGATCGTCTAAAGGGCCAATTCTTTTGTAAACCGACTCACTGCTCACCCAAACAGAATCATTAAATGAATAGGCCTTAAACTGAAGGGCTATTTTATCCAGGTCTTCCTGATCTTTCTGATTAAAACGAATAAATTTTTTCTTGATATCATTAAAATCAAGACTGTTTTTATTCAGATCTATAAATCTCAATTTTAAAAGATCTTCATTTAACCGGAAGTTTTCCAGATGGGTTTCGTAATAATCCTTTATCTCCTTTTCATGGAACGAAGTGTCCAGCCTCTTAGCCACCAGGGCATCTGCGTAGGCTTTTGTATATAATTCATTTCTATAATTTCGTACCAGCTCATCAAATTCGTTCTGCTGCTTTTCACTTAAATTGAATTTTGCATGATCGATCATCAATTTTTGCGTCGCCCAACGATTTATAAAGTTTGAAACTATTAACGTACTATCCTCTTTTGAAACATCTTCGCCAACCAGGTTCTTTATATCATCTTCATATAAATAACTGTCGTTTACCCGTGCCACAGGCTTTTTTTCTTCGGTTTTATTAAAATAATCGCAAGCCTGAAAAAAGAAAATACCTATAAAAACAACAACAAAAGTCCCGCTTTTTAGATACTTCTGAAGAAAAGAATTGTCTACCGGATTTTTTATCATACTCCTGTAAGGATAATTGTGTCGCAAAAATAAGAATTTAAGCAGCTAAAACAAGCCTGATAGGGAACGATTCCTAAAGCCGAAAATTATATTGTTCTGCTACTAATTCCTTTTTTCAACAAAAAAAGAACCAAAAATGCGCTTTTTCGGCAGGAGGTTAAAACAGGGTTTTGTAAAAATTAAGTTTTTTTGAGCTTATATCTCATCTCGTTTCAGACCTTTGCAAAAAAAGGAATGGATAGAAAAGTAAAATTGATATGGGATTTCAGAGGGCCGGATTCTTTGCATATTGCCAAACATCATGAAATTCATTTACAGGATTTTATTAAGGGAAAAAAAATAAAAGACCGGGAAATTACCGGAACCGAAAAAATTTCTGAGATGCACAGTATTGCCTATTGGGTCATCATGGAATCTGAGATACATTCTTATAAAGACATTCTTAAACCTCAGCGGGCGACTTTATACGAGGAATAACTTAAAATCCAGAATTGGGAATCTAAAACCTTTGAAGCGAAGAAATCCGATTTGTTACAAATTAATTCCCATTTTTTAACCGAGGTATTTATATTTGCCTAAAATAATTAATAATGATGAAAAAAATAATAATTGTACTGGCAGTTTTTCTTTCTGCTCTAAGTACTCAGGCACAAAGTAAAGTAGGAACTATCGATGCAGATTATATTCTCAGCAAGATGCCGGAAATAAATACGGTAAATGAT
>JBAVQO010000395.1:0-5264 GCA_049694135.1 Gillisia sp.
GATCCCGGCGCCTTTTCAGAAATCGCCAGCAGGGAAAGTTCGAGATGGTTTAACTACAACGTCCGCCCTTTCTGGTATTACTGGAGCTTTTTTACTCAAAGTGGTATCTGGACCATTCCTGCCCTGGTAAGTCTATTCTACTGGTACTTAAAACCGAAAATCAAGAATCCTGTGGCGTACCGATTCTATTTTTTATGGACCATTATGGTGGTAATTCTGCTGTCAATAATCCCTGAAAAGAAAAGCAGGTATTTGCTGCCGGCATTAATCCCTCTGGCAGTAACAACAGGATTTTATGTTGTGTTTGTTATCAGGAATTTTAAATCCCGCTTTTCAAAGTTGGAAAAATTTCCGCTTTACCTCAATTTTGTTATTCTTTCTTTCGTGGCTTTTGCCGCTCCTGTTATTCTCTATATTTTTTTTGAAAAATTGCTGTGGCAGATGAAAATCACTTTTCTGCTCTTCGGATTCGTCCTGTTTTTATTAGGAATATTCTTTCTTTACGGTTTATTCAGAAAGAAAATAAAGCTTCTGTTCGCCCTGCAGGTGTTTATGATCCTGCTGATTATCAACTTCGGATTTCCTCTGGTTGAATTGATAAGTCCCAACAGAAATTCTCCGAATATGAGCGATATTAAAACGCGGCTAAAGAATGAAAAAATCAACGTTTTTGAAGCTTCCAGCACTCTGCCGGAGCTGGTATGGAAATATGGATCGCCCATACCAATAGCCACTTCTGCTGAAGAAATTCCGGATTCAGAAAAAGAAAAATTTGGGATTTTGGTGGGGGAAGCTTACAACCCGGATTGGAAAAACAATTTTAAAAACTATAATTTCAAATTTATAGATACACTCAATCTGAATCCTACGATTGCCAAAAAGCCCAATGTAAGACTGCTTCGGGAATTCTATATTCTTACGCAGAAGTAAGTTTAAATTTCTTCAGCAACCAAGGTTGAAGCCTGGAAAATATCAATCCTAACAAAGTTCCCATTGCTAAACCGCTCAATACATCTAATGGGTAATGAACGCCGATATAAATACGACTGTAGCCCACCAAAAATGCCCAAAACAGCAAAAAATAAAGGAGGTTAGAATAATGCTTTTTCAAAACTATTCCTAAAAAGAGAGCCAAAGCCATAGAATTGGAGGCATGCGCAGAATAATAGCCGTACAAGCCGCAGCGTACCGCGATAAATCGCATAGATTCCATCACTCCTTCCTGCCGGCAAGGTCTGGGACGCTCTACGGCGTGTTTAAAAACATTTGCCAGCTGATCTGAACAAGCGATCATCAGCGCAATGACCACTAAAGTGAGAGCGGTGGCTTTTACACCTAATTTTCGGAAAATAAGATAAAGAAGTAGCGCATACAACGGAATGGCCATCCATTTATCGGTAATTGTTAACCAGAAGGTATCCCAGGCAGGGTTTCCGAGATTATTCAGAAATAAAAAAACTTGCTTATCCAGGTGAATTAAAGTCTCCATCTATTCATCGTAACGTGAAACCTCACGATCATAAAATTCGTTTGCCTGGGTGATAAGATCTTCAGCAACTTCGGCAAGATCTTTTTCATCGTTGGCATCAAAATCCTCGAGCCACTCTACCTCATCATTTTCAAGATTTATAATGAATCTGGGATATTCGGTGTGTATCACAAAAATAGCATCGGGAAAATCGGTGTTATCGCCCAGTAAAAATTTTGGAAATGTCATATTGATCTTTATTTATTCTCTTCAGAAGAAGAGCCTAATTTAATATTTTTTATCTTTAGTTCTCTCAGAATTAGCTTCTTAACGGACCCATCGAATTTTATAAGGTTCAGAAAAAAGACCGATTATAAAATTAATCCTCAGCAGAAATTAACTGTTTGCTAAGATAGTTAAAACGAAAGTATAACATAATGGCAGAAGCGGAAAGACCTGAAAAAAGTCCGAGCCAGATTCCCATACTTCCAAATTGTTCTTCTCTTCCAAAATAAATAGAAACGGGAAAGCCAATTAGCCAGTAAGCAATAAAACAAATAACGGTGGGAATTTTTACATCCTGAAGTCCTCTCAGGGCGCCCAGAATAACAACCTGTAGGCCATCGCTTAGCTGAAAAAGAGCAGCAATAATCAACAATTGGGAAGCCAAAATAATCACTTCTGCATTATCTATATACAGCGTGGGAAGGAAATTCTTAAGCAGAATAAAGGCAATCGCGAAGACGGCTTCAATCAAAAATACCAGGAAAAATGTGGAATAGGCGATGCGCCGCAACTCTTTATAATTTTTTAAGCCTTTCTGATTTCCCACGCGAATAGTGGCGGTAACTCCCAATCCCACCGCGATCATAAAAGTCATGGAAGCCAGATTCAGCGCGATTTGATTTGCAGCCTGGGGATTCGTGCCCAACATTCCCGCCAGAAAAATGGTACCCGTAAAGATGGCGACTTCAAAAAACATCTGTAGTGCCGTGGGAAAACCCAGAGCGAGCATCTGTTTAAAAATGTGCATTTTAAACAGTTCTTTTCGGCTCCAGATAAAATAGCTTTTAAACTTTTTCTTTCGGCGCAAGATTTCCCAGATAAACCAGAGCATAAAAAACCTGGAGATCAGAGTTCCTATGGCCGCACCCCGCAATTCCAGCCGCGGAAAAATCCATAATCCATAAATCAACATAAAGTTGAAAAAGACGTTTACTACATTGGCAATCAACGTCGCGTACATAGAATACCGGGTTTGAGACAACCCATCGGCAAATTGCTTGTACGCCTGAAAAATCATTAAGGGAACGAGTGAAAAAGCCACGATGTTAAGATAGGGAATGGCCAAATTTACCACTTCTTCGGGCTGATCGAGATAATATAACAACGGCCGGGCCAGCAACAAGAGCAGGAATAGAAATATCCCATTTACGGAACACAAAATCACTCCGTGATGAAAATAACTCCGGCCTTTTTCTATGTTATGCGCCCCATCGGCTTCAGCTATTAAAGGAGTTATGGCAAAAGAAAAGCCGATCCCGAGCGACATGGCGATAAAAATAAGGCTGTTTCCCAGAGAAACCGCAGCGAGCGGTGCCGCACCCAACCTTCCTACCATTAAATTGTCTGCGAGAGCCACCAGGACATGCCCAAGCTGGCCCAACATTACCGGATAGGCAATACTGAGATTTGTTTTGAACTCCCGGGTATAAGAAGAAAGTTGCACGTTTTAATTTTGCAGGCAAAGATAGAACGAAATAAAACATTTTCCGGGCTCCAGAATTCTTACCCCATTTCCGAATGAGAGGCTCGGTCTTAGGCAGCCGGTTGCAAAGCCGGGGATTTTTAAATTCCGTATTGATCGATTAAATAAATAAGAGAGGCCATGGTTGCCGCGCCTAATTCTAATTCTCTCTGGTTCACTTTATCAAAAGTGTCATTTTCAGAGTGGTGATAATCGAAATAACGTTGCGAATCTGTAATGAGTTCAGCAGTGATATTGGTTTCATCTTTTAAGGGAGTTACATCCGATCCGCTGCCTCCATTTCGGAAATAGTGAACGAGATAGGGCTGAAATAAAGGTTTCCAGCTTTCTATTTTTTGGAATTTTTCGGCCGAAGCATCGATGGAAAAACCTCTGGGAGTAAATCCGCCATTGTCGCTTTCCAGCGCAAAAAGATGCGTTTCCTTCTTTTCTTCAGCTGCCTGGGCGTATTTTTTACCACCTCGAACCCCATTTTCTTCATTCATAAAAAGCACCACCCGAATACTATGTTTCGGTTTAAGACCCAGTTCTTTAAAAAGTCGTAGAACTTCCATAGACTGTGTTACGCCAGCACCATCATCCTGCGCTCCGGTTCCTAAATCCCAGGAATCCAGGTGGCCTCCGACTACAATAAAATCTTCCGGATATTCGCTTCCGGTTATCTGCCCTATCACATTATAAGATTCTACATCTGCCAATTGTTTGCTATTTATTTTGAAGTACACCTGGGCCTCCGGCGCGATTTTCAATAACGAACTCAGGTATTCAGCATCATTGGTACTGATGGCAGCAGCGGGAATTTTTTCAGAGTCCTGATAATGCATATTTCCGGCATGTGGAGAATCATCGAGTTTTAGATTGAGCGATCTTACCAACACGCCTACGGCTCCATATTTTGCAGCTTCGGCAGCACCCCTCGTGCGCTGATCTACGGCATCGCGATAGGCATCAAAGGTGTTTATATAATCTGCTCGCATCGGCCTGTTGAAAAAAACAATTTTACCCTGAAGATTATCTTTTCCATACCTGGCCAAATCTTCGAGGCCCTGTACTTCCACAACATTTGCTCTTATACCGCCAGAAGGCGTTGCCACAGAGCCTCCCAAAGCTGTGATGTTTATATTTCGGGTGGTGGCGTCGGCGGTCTGGATATAAGCAAATTCTTTGGCTCCCCTTACCCATTTTGGAACCATCACCGGCTGTAGCCAAACCTTATCCAGCCCCAGCGAATCCAGTTGTTGTTTGGTATAATCTACCGCCTGCTGGGCACCTATCGACCCGGAAAGCCGGGGTCCAATATCGTTGCTTATATGTTCGAGCCAGTGATATGCTTTGCCATTTAAAAGTGCCATATCGTAGAATTTACGAATGGTAAGGGAATCTTTTTGTTCAGGTTTTATCTGAGAAAAACAGTATTGACTTACGACTAATAAAAGGAGAATTAAATACTTTTTCATAAAATTTCGGGGTTCTGTTTTTTAGAGGAACTATGTTGTTAAAACTTGAAGGGTGGAAAAATAGTATAAATACTTCTATTTTTCCTTTCGTAATTCTTCTTTGTATTCATCCAGATGTTTCTTGATTTCAGGAGCCAGTTCGGGTTCCTTCACATCCGGATATTTTTTCTGAAGATCTTCATGCAGGATTTTAGTAACCAGATAGCGCGAGGTAACTTTATCGTCTGAAGGAATCGTATACCAGGGCGCCCATTCTTCTGAGGTGTTATTGATCGCATCCTGATAACAATCCCGGTATTTATTCCACAAATTTCTTTCCTGAAGATCATCAGGTGAAAATTTCCAGTTTTTATCGGGTTTATTTAGCCTTCTCAGCAGTCGGTGACGCTGTTCCTCTTTAGAAATATTCATAAAAAATTTGAAGATGATGGTGCCATTTTCTGCCAGTGTCTTTTCAAAATGGCGAATTTCCCGGAATCTTTTTTCCCAGAATTCCGGAGTTATATCTGAAACTTTATTTATGTGGGGCAGATTTTCCTTCAGCACATATTCTGGATGCACCCGTGTAACC
>JBAVQO010000396.1:0-1501 GCA_049694135.1 Gillisia sp.
GGAAAATAGAGATCATGGCCGTGAAAACTTACTACAACTTTACCATATAGTAAACCCGCTTTTTTAAGAATATCTACCGGATGTTTATTAGTTCCGAATTGAATATGAAAAATATCGACATTCTTAAATTTTCTGTAAAAATTAAATTTATAGATAAGTGAAAAATCCTTTTTGGAAGAAAGCCTGTAAAATTTTTTAAAGCTATTCCAATCGACACTAAAGGAAAGAAGCAACACAAACCCCTTAATCATTCGCCAGAGCTTACCCTTGGGAATTTTGTAATCTTCAAAAATAATCCTGCCCCGAATATTATATTTATTAATTATTTGAAGATTTGAATTTTCTTTAAAATCCTGGCATTCTCCAACTAATATTTTTACATCAAATCCTAGTTTTATGGCAGTTACTACCTGATTTAAAACAAAAGTTTCAGACAGCTGTGGAAATTTCCAGATTTTAAAGAGTATTGTTTTCTGCATACTGCTACTTTGGAAAAAATTGTTTTACTCTTTTATAAAAAAGAAAATTTGGACTGTCATAGTTTCTTTTTCCTTTAAAAAATTTTTGATATTCCTTTATAACCGTAGGATTTTCCTGAAATTTTTGAAAGAGATTATGTTTGGCTCTTTTTACATAAGTAGTTGAAAACCTCTTATTTTTTAACCTGTTTTCAATAAGTTCCCAGCTTAAAAAAAGACTTTCAATTTTTTCGGCAGAATTTAACGCGCTTAGTTGATGAGGACTAAAATAACGATAATACCCGATAGCCCCGGGAACAAAATTTATTTTTTCGGAAGCCAGAATAATTCTGGTAAAAAACTCGGCATCATCATTATTGCTGAGTTCTTCATTCCACCCACCAGCTTTGTCGATTAATTTGCGCGGAGTCAAATATATATGCAAAGGAAAAAACTCATTATAAAGACCAAAAGTATCCAAAAGCCGTATTCCTTTTTTAAAATTTTTATAAGAGTGATAGCGATATTTAAACAGGCTTTTAAAATCGGAATTATCGGTAAAGCCACCCCATTTACAGGTCAATAACTCCTTCCCTCCCGAATAGGCTTTAACCTGGGCTGCCAGTTTATTTTTATCTAGAAGATCATCATCATCCAAAAACTGAATGAGTTCACCTTGGGATAGCTCCAGACCATAATTTCTGCATGAACTTGCACCTTTTTTTATATTTGCCGGCCGTTGATAGTGTCTAAAACGAGAATCTTTTATACAATAGGATTCTGCAATTAATTTTGTGTTGTCTGTGGATCCGTCATCTACCATAATACATTCCCAGTTTTTATAGGTTTGGCCAATAACAGAGTCCAGGGTTTCCCCTATCAGATTTTCTCTGTTATATGTTGGTATAATTATGGAAACCAAAGATTTCATTTTGAATATTTTATCTTTTGAAGAAAAACATTTCCTCGGTTAAATATTCGGTAACTATACATAGCAATTAACGCATTGGCTTTTGCAGCTTTCGAAAATCGATTTTCTTTAA
>JBAVQO010000397.1:0-2781 GCA_049694135.1 Gillisia sp.
GTACCAGCCCGAAGATATAATCTTCGGCTTCTTCAATTGGAATGGGTTCTCCCAGAGGGTTTCCATCGGTGGTAATAAAGGCCATTTCCAATTCGAAATCTACCAGTTTAGACGGGCCAAAGATGGGTTCGTCTTTACCGGCAGGAAGGGTTTGCCCCTGTGGCCGGTGAACCGGAATGCCACTGGGAATTATAGAAGAGCTTCTTCCGTGGTATCCCACCGGAATGTGCAACCAGTTTGGCATGAGCGCATTGTCGGGATCGCGAAACATAGTTCCCACATTGGTAGCGTGTTCTTTGCTGGAGTAAAAGTCGGTATAATCGCCCACCTGTACAGGCATCTGCATTTCAATTTCATCTAAAGTAAAAAGAACGATATTTCTGTGGTCCTGGTTGTCTTTCAGCCGGGTGTTTTTAACGTCAAAAATTTCGGCGATTCGGTTTCTTACGAGTCGCCAGGTTTTTTTTCCGTCCGAAATAAAATCATTTAAACTGTCCTGCAGAAAAATATCATCGGTCAAAGGAATTCCTTCAAAATACCCCAACTGGTGCAGCGCGCCTAAATCTATAGCGTAATCACCGATGCGGGTTCCAATGGTAATTATATCATCCCTGGTAAGAAACACTCCAAAAGGAATATTCTGAATTGGAAAATCGGAATTTTTTGGAATATCCAGCCAGGTTTTTCTCGCAGGATCATTTGCTGTAATAGACATATTTTTGATTGGTTTTATTCTTAAATGTACTAATTTCAAATATATTATTTATCCTTTATTAACCGAATGTAATTGTTATTTTTGAGGAATATTTAACGAAAAAAAATAAGATGCACAGAGATACGCAGATTTTTGATCTGATTGAGGAGGAAAAGTCCCGTCAGATCAACGGTTTAGAACTTATAGCCAGCGAAAATTTTGTAAGCGAACAGGTTCTTGAAGCTGCCGGTTCGGTCCTCACAAATAAATATGCCGAAGGATATCCCGGCAAAAGATATTATGGCGGTTGCGAAGTGGTAGATAAAGTAGAGAATCTGGCAAAGGACCGTTTAAAGGAACTTTTTAATGCCGAATATGCCAACGTACAACCTCATTCGGGATCACAGGCAAATACGGCCGTTTTTCACGCCTGCCAAAAACCGGGCGATAAATTTTTAGGTTTTAACCTTTCTCACGGCGGCCACCTTACTCATGGTTCTCCCGTCAATTTCTCCGGAAGATTATACAGCCCTGTTTTTTATGGTGTAGATGAAGAAACCGGAAAACTGAATTACGATACTATTGAAGAAATCGCCGTAAAAGAGAAGCCGAAAATGATCATCGCAGGAGCTTCGGCCTATTCACGAGACATAGATTATAAACGTTTCCGCGAAATAGCCGATAAAGTTGGAGCGATTCTTTTTGCAGATATTGCCCATCCTGCCGGACTTATCGCCAAGGGATTGCTGAGCGATCCGCTACCGCACTGTCACATTGTTACTTCTACCACTCACAAAACCCTGCGTGGACCGCGAGGCGGAATTATAATGATGGGGCAGGATTTCGACAATCCCTTCGGGCAAACCCTTAAGAATGGAAACCTTAAAAAAATGTCTACTTTATTAGATAGTGGTGTATTTCCAGGAAACCAGGGCGGTCCGTTGGAACACATTATTGCGGCTAAAGCGGTTGCTTTTGGGGAAGCGCTGACCGATGAGTTTTTATATTACACGGTTCAGGTGAAGAAAAACGCCAAAGCTCTCGCCAAAGCATTTACCGATCATGATTATAAAGTGATCTCCGGCGGAACCGATAATCATATGATGCTTATCGATCTTCGGAATAAAAACATTACAGGAAAAGAAGCTGAAGAGGCGCTGGGTAAAGCTGAAATCACCGTCAATAAGAACATGGTGCCCTTCGACGATAAATCCCCTTTTGTGACCTCCGGAATAAGAATCGGAACTCCGGCGGTAACCACTCGCGGATTAAAAGAAGAGGACATGCAAACCGTTTTCGAACTTATAGATACCGTAATTACACATTTTGAAGACGAAAACGTGCTAAAAGAAGTGGGAGAAAAAGTGGTAAAAATGATGGGTGACCGTCCTTTATTCAACTAATTTTTTTCTAGCCTGGTTTTCCATTTGAAAAATCAGAGGTTTTTTATGTAATTTAGAGAGTTATTATTTCGGAATTCCGTTGTGAGAAAAATCTAAGTTCAGAAAACAAAATACCTTCATCCCGCTTTGGGGTGAAGGTATTTTGTTTTTAAGCTTCAATAAATTCTATTTTTATGAAAAGCCATTACTTCAAAAAAGCAGCTTCTTTAGCTTTTTATTTATTTATCGTTTCCTGTGCCACAGAACAGACGGTCGAAGCACCACAAATTCTTCCGCCTTCAGAACTTTACGGCCCTTTGTTTTACAAGGTGCAACAGGATGCCAGTCTTTTTCCCGATTCGAAGACCTTCGTAGATGCTGTTCCGAAATATTCCGTAGAAAAAATAAGGGAAGATTATGCCGATTTAAAAGATACCAGCGATGCAGGCATCAGGAGCTTTGTAAACGAGAATTTCCTTATTCCGGGTGCCGCTGCGAAGTACAAAACAGATTCTTCTTCAGTAAATGAACATATCGCGAAACTTTGGGAAGTTTTAAAACGCCCGGCCGATGAAAATAAGTCGGGAACGTTAATTCCCCTTCCCAATCCGTACATTGTGCCGGGCGGAAGATTTCGCGAGATCTATTACTGGGATAGTTATTTTACCATGCTTGGGCTGCAGCAGGATAATCAGACAGAAACTA
>JBAVQO010000398.1:0-6376 GCA_049694135.1 Gillisia sp.
AGTTACACCCTAACCACCTGCTTTCCTTTCATATTTTTAATTACAATGTGTACAGGACTTTTACAATTGAAAAAAAGTTCCTGAATCCTTACCAGTTTTTAAGCGATTATCAGAAATTATCTTTTGAATTAAGAGGACCTCCATCTCTGGCCCATCCCCTGGTTTAAAAATTTATTTCAGCAGATATTCTATCTGTGATCATCCTTAACACAAAAAAATGCAGAAAATATTCTTGTTGCTATTCGCCATGGCGTTGGCAATACCATCTTATTCCCAAAACACTATAAAAGGTAAAGTAACAGATGCCGATACCCAGAAGGGACTTATGGCAGCAACCCTTTACATTCCTTCCATTCAAAAAGGCACCACCACAGATTTTGATGGTAACTTCGAACTTGACCATCTTAGAGCCGGAAAATATAAATTGGTGATCTCTTCTATCGGATATACTTCAAAAACCCTGGATATAACAGTTCCTTCGGAAACCACTTTTTCTATTATTCTCAAACCTTCAGCAATAGAAATGGAAGAAGTAATTGTTTCCACGCCTTTTCATCAGCTTCAAAGCGAAAATGTGATGAAGGTGGCCAGGGAAAGTGTGAACGAGCTACAACAAAAAGGTGCCGTTACCCTGGCAGATGGAATTACAAACCTTCCGGGGGTAGAAAGTGTAACTACCGGTGCAGGAATCGGGAAACCGGTAATTCGCGGTTTAAGTTCTAATCGGGTGTTGGTTTATACCCAGGGCGTTCGTCTGGAAAATCAGCAATTCGGTGGAGAACACGGGTTAGGAGTAAGTTCCAGCGGGGTAGAAAGCGTTGAGGTCATAAAAGGGCCTGCCTCCCTTCTCTACGGAAGTGATGCCCTGGGCGGAGTGCTCTATCTGAATCCCGAAAAATATGCCGAAGCCGATAGCACTCACCTGGACGCAAAATACACCTACTTAAGCAATACTCTGGGCAGTGAGATAAACGCCGGGGCAAAAACGTCGGGGAAAAATCTGAAGTTTTTAGTGCGCGGAAATTATGCTACTCACAGCGACTATAAAACCGGAAACGAAGAAAGAGTGACCGACACGCGCTTTGATGAGCTGGACCTGAAAACCGGGGTTGGCTATAGAAAAGGAAGCTATAAAGGTGATTTGCGATATAACTTTAACCATTCCGTCTTGGGAATTCCTGATTCCATTGGAGTGCAATCCACTTCAAAAAACAAAATTCTGCCGTATCAAAAAGTAGATAATCACGTGTTGAGTTTAGACAACAATATTTATTTTGGAAATTCGAGCCTGGAGCTTAAAGTCGGATATCTTTTTAATAACAGAAAAGAATTCAGCCACGAATCTGTACAGCCCGACGGAAGTCTTACTCCGGGATTGGAATTGCATTTAAACACCCTGAATTACGATGTAAAATATAATACCCCCAACTGGGGAAAACTGGAAACGATCATCGGTCTGCAGGGAATGCACCAAACCAATACCAATTTTGGCGAAGAATTGTTGATTCCGGACGCCACTGTAAACGATGTGGGGGTTCTTGCTACAAGTCATTACGATTTTGAGAAAGTGAATTTCCAGGCGGGAATCCGGATAGACAACCGTAAAATAAACAGTAAAGCTATGGGAATGGAAGGAAGCGCTAAATACTTTGCGCCGGTTTCCCGCAGTTTCACAAGCTTTAATGGTGCCTTCGGAATAAAATACGATCCATTTTCTAATTTTACCTCCCGATTGAACCTCGCCACCGGATTTCGCGCGCCCAATCTTGCAGAACTTACTTCAAATGGAATTCACGAAGGTACCAATCGCTACGAAATAGGAAATACAGATTTAAGCAATGAGCAGAATTTTCAGATTGATTTGGCGCTTGAATATAAAAGCCGGCATTTTGATGTGTATGTAAACCCATTTTTCAATAAAATCAACAATTATATTTATATAGGGCCGAATGGGGAATATCGACAGGGAAATCCCGTGTACGTCTATTCTCAGACCAATGCCGATCTTTATGGCGGGGAAGCCGGAATACACCTGCATCCGCATCCATGGGATTGGTTGCACCTGGAGAGCAGCATAGAGACGGTTTACGGCGAAAAGCAGAATGGCGATCCTTTGCCTCTTATTCCTGCGGTTTCTGTTACCAACACGATGCGCACAGAGTTTGGAGAGAGCGATAAATTTACCTCCAGTTATGCTTTTTTAAGTCTTAAATCTACTTTTGCTCAGGACCGCGTAAGCGCATTTGAAAACCCCTCTTCGGGATATTCTTTGCTGAGTGCAGGTTTGGGAAGCAGTTTTAGATTGGATCGCTTAAGTTTCGAACTGAATATAAGCGGAAATAATCTTCTGAATAAATCTTATATCTCGCATTTATCAAGATTGAAACCGGCAGGAATTGAAAACATGGGTCGTAACATTTCTATAAGTCTACACGCGTCGATCTAGAAAATTGTTCAGTTGATGTTTTTCTAAAAAAAGAAAGCTGTCCGGAAAGCATTTGTCATTCAAATAAAATAGATGAAAATGTACTTTCCGGACAGCTTCTTTTAAGCTATCTAGGAAGCTTCTACAATTATCTCCTTCACCGATTTTTCTTTCTTCCACACGAAAGTGTACAACCACATAAGCGAAAAAGTGGGAATTATATCGGTTCCCGGCAGTATTTCTTCAATAAAAACTATAACAGAGGCCAATTTTCCTTTTTTCCCGGGATACATCCTGCGCATCGCGCTGGCGGCATAGGGCGCCCATAAAATATCTAAAAAATATCCGAAAAAAGGAATGAAATAAGAAGCCATTCCTATAAGATCGAAAGTGATGCTTTTAATAAGCAGATTATATTTTTTCATTTCTTCTTTTAGAGAAAAGAGAGCAATAAAAATGCCATTTTTTAAAGAATAGAAACCTGGAAATCAATCCCGGTGTTGCTGCTTTAACTTTTCGGCATACAGTTCCTTCAATTTTTTAATTTTAGGATCTATAATTACCTGACAATATCGTTGGCCCCTGTTTCTGGAATAATATTCCATATGCTCTTCTTCAGCAGTATAGAAAGCAGAAGCAGGCGTAACCTCGGTCACAATACGATCCTGAAAGATGTTCTCTTTTTCCAGTTTATCTATAACATCTACCGCGGTAACCCGCTGTTCTTCTGAATTATAAAAAATAGCGCTTCTATATTGCGTTCCCACGTCGTATTGCTGCCTGTTAAGAGTAGTAGGATCATGAGTGCTGAAAAAAATATAAAGCAGTTCTTCAAAACTTATGATTTCCGGAATGAATTTTATTTCTATGGCTTCGGCATGTCCCGTTCTTCCGGTTACGATTTCTCTATACGCGGGATTTTTTACCATTCCGCCCGTAAAACCCGGCGTTACTTCTATAACTCCTTCTACCCGTTCAAAAACTGCTTCGGTACACCAAAAACATCCTCCCGCGAAAATGGCGGTTTCTATTTCTTTTTCCATCTTTTTTTGCCTAAAAGATAAAAAGAAATATAAGTTCTATTATTAGCTATTTTGAATAATGCTGAATATTTTTGCAAAACCGCATTCACCTGAGCTAAAAAAGCTGTTTTTAATATGACTTCTAAATTAATAGTGTTTTTCTTGATTTTCTTTTCTTTCCAAAATTACTATTCACAAGAATTAAAAACCACTTCACAAGACCCACCTCAGAAAGTTTATACCACTCATAAGATTTCTCATCCACCAAAGATTGACGGTATTTTGAACGATGAAGTCTGGAAAGATATACCTTCGGCCTCGAATTTCGTAATGTTCGATCCTAGTGACGGTACTCCTATGCGTGAAACCCATAAAACCAGTGTAAAAGTAGTATATGATGATCACGCAATATATGTAGCTGCTTCCATGAAAGATAATGAGCCGGAAAGGATCTTAAGGCAGTTTACTCAGCGTGACGAAATAGGACAGGCAGATTTTTTTGCTTTCGACATCAACACTTATAACGATGGAGAAAACGAAACCCGCTTTGCTATTACTTCTTCGGGAGCCATTGCAGATGCCAAGGTTTCGGGAGAGCGTGAAGACTATAGTTACGATGTGGTGTGGACGGGAAAAATCTCTTTTGATGCCGACGGCTGGTATGCAGAGCTTAGGATTCCTTATTCTGCACTACGATTTCCTAAAAGAAAAGAACAACTTTGGGGAATACAGTTTATTCGCAAGATCACCCATTTAAACGAAAAATATTCCTGGAATTACGTAAATAAAAAAGTGGGTAAATTCACTCAGTATAATGGTTTATTGAAAGGAATAAAAAACATTAATCCCCCGGTAAGGTTAAGCCTATACCCTTATACTTCTGGCGAAGTACGAAATTATGACGGAAGTACCACTTCTCACTTCAGCGCCGGAATGGACATAAAATATGGAATAAATGATGCCTTTACTCTGGACGCCACTCTGATTCCAGATTTTGGCCAGACCGCATTCGATGAAGTTACCCTTAATTTGGGGCCTTTCGAACAAACCTATAACGAGAACCGGGCCTTTTTTACCGAAGGCACCGAACTTTTTACGAAAGGCGACCTGTTTTATTCGCGTCGTGTGGGCGATACACCTTCGGGGTACCAGGATGTTGAAAACACCCTTTTAGGCCCTGAAAAAGTAATCGATAATCCACAGAAAGTGGATCTCATAAATGCAGTTAAACTCTCGGGAAGAACAGACCGAAATTTAGGAATCGGATTTTTTAATGCGGTCACTAAAAAAACTCACGCGACCGTTCTGGACACCATAACCGGGAAGACACGCGAAGTAGTAACAGAACCCATTGCAAATTATAACATCCTGGTGCTGGACCAGCAGTTTAATCATAATTCCTCTGTCACCCTCATCAATACTAACGTAACCAGAAACGGGCATTTTCGTGATGGAAATGTTACCGGATTTTTGTACGATATCTATAATAAAGCAAATTCGTTCAATTTTTCGGGCCAGGCCAAGATGAGCAATGTAAATCTTGAAAACAGCAACCTTACCGGTTTCGCTTCAGAATTTGAAATAAGCCGGACAAAAGGAAAAATTCGCTACCAATTCTCTCATGAGTTGGCCAATGAAACTTATGATATTAACGATTTGGGTGTAAATTTCATAAACAACTACAACAACTTTCACGGAGATGTTTCCTACCGCATATTTGAACCCACCAAACATTTTAATGAATACCATGTTACCCTCTATGCCAACCATGAAAGAAGGTATAAACCCGATGTATCTGTAGGAACAGGAGTTGGTGGTAACTTTTTTGTGGTAACCCACAACCGCTTTGCTTTTGGAGGACATCTGGAGGTAAATTCTCAATTCCGGGATTTCTTCGAACCCAGAAGAAAAGGGAATTATATTACCTATTCTAAAAGTATGGGTGGGGAAACCTGGGTGTCTTCAGACTACAGAAACAAATTTGCTTACGATATCCGGGTGGGATATGTAGATTATTTTAAAGACCCTATGGAAGAAATGCAACTTACGGTTAGTCCCCGATACAGGTTTAGCGATCGTTTTTCCATGATATATTCCTTCCGGTACAATCTCACCAATAACAGAAATAGCTTTGTGGCGTTAGAACCGCGAAATATTCTTTTTGGAAATCGTGACACAAAAAGCATAGAAAATTCCATTCAGGCCAGTTATAATTTTAATACCCGCCAGGCGATCAATCTTAATTTCAGAAATTTTTGGTCTACCGCCAGTTATGCCCAAAACGGATATAATTTCCTGCTTGCCGATGGAAACCTGATAAGTACCACAACGCTTCCAGACGACGATCCTAACGCCAACTTTAATATTTGGAATCTGGATTTAAGTTACCGCTGGAGATTTGCTCCCGGAAGCGAAGCAGTACTTTTGTACAGAAATTCACTCTTTAACCAGGACACCCAGAGTGAACTTGCTTTCGACAGAAGCCTTTCTAATTTACTCGAAACACCTTTAAGGCAGAATATTTCCCTGAGGATTGTTTATTATATCGATTACAACAAAGTGAAGAATATTTTTAAGAGTTAAGCTCTGCGATTATTCAGAATATTGGTAATTTCAGCATCTGTAAATTTTTAAAATGATTGAAGCAAGAAATATTCACAAGTACTATGGCGATCTGCACGTTTTAAAAGGAGTAAATCTTCATATTTCCAAAAGCGAAATCGTTTCTATAGTAGGTGCTTCGGGGGCAGGAAAAACAACTCTTTTACAGATTCTTGGCACCCTGGACCAACCCGATAAAAAAAACGACAGCGCTCTACTCATAAATCAAACCGATATTTATTCTCAAAATCAGCGGCAACTTTCAAAATTCAGAAACCGGGAGATTGGGTTTATTTTTCAATTTCACCAGTTGTTACCAGAATTTACC
>JBAVQO010000399.1:0-1627 GCA_049694135.1 Gillisia sp.
GAAGTACATCTTTTGCCGATGAAACTTATATTTTACTAATAGTGAATATATTAGAAGGAAAGAAACAGCAAAAAAACAATCGGTTTTTCGTACAAAAAACCCCTTTTAAAAATCCAGAAATTTAATATCCAATTGAACTTTGAGTACGGGATAAAATATGCTTTTTAATATTACCTTGCAGTAAATTTTCCTTTATGAATAAAATAAGCTTTCAGACATTGCTGATTATAGCCATCTTTTCCTTAAAGCCAGGTTTTGCACAAATTTCTGCCACAACATCTACTTCAAAACAGGTAACCTTACCCAATGGCTGGAAATTAAGTCCGGCCGGAAGATCTCTTCCACTGGGAGACCTACCATTAAATATGGCGCTTAGTAAAAATGGGGAATACCTGGCGGTAACCAATAACGGGGAAAGCACCCAAAGTCTTCAGCTAATAGATCCGAAAAATGAGGTTCTACTGGACAGTTTAGAACTGGCTGAATCCTGGTACGGACTTACCTTCAGCAAAAATTCAAAACATCTGTATGTTTCGGGAGGAAATAAGAATTATATTCTTGACTTCAGAATAAAAAAAGGTAAAATTGTTCCGCAGGATACCATTTCTCTGGGAAAACCCTGGCCAAAAAACAAAATAAGTCCAACCGGGATTGCGGTAACTAAAAATAGCCGGTTTTTATATGCAGTAACCAAAGAAGATAACAGTGTCTATAAAGTAGAACTTCCTTCTGGGAAAATCCTTGATACCACAAAACTTCCGGTAATGGCTTACAGCTGTAAATTATCTCCTAAAGAAGGCAAATTATATGTTTCCTTGTGGGGTAAAGATGAAGTAGCCGTTTATAACACCCAAACCACTAAGGTTGAAAAAATGATTACTGTAGGCAGTCATCCGAATGAAATGCTGCTTAACAAAAAAGGAACACTTCTTTTTGTCGCCAATGCCAATGACAACAGCGTATCAGTTATAAATACCGCCAGCAATAAAGTGCTGGAAACTCTTTCCACTTCGTTGTATCCAACAGATTTAACCGGCTCTACCACCAACGGAATTGCTTTATCTGAAGATGAAAACACTTTGTATATCGCGAATGCCGATAATAACAACCTGGCAGTTTTCGATGTTTCCAACCCCGGAAATAGTAAAAGCAAAGGTTTTATTCCCGTAGGTTGGTATCCCACCAATGTAAAAGTTTCAAAAGATAAAATCCTTGTAACCAATGGTAAAGGATTTTCCTCTCAGGCCAACCCTTATGGACCTCAGCCCGTTTCTAAAGAAGACAACAGTTCATACCAAAAAGGTGATACCACGGCAGAACTTCAGTATATAGGCTCTTTATTTAAAGGAACTTTATCGTTTATCGAGGCTCCGGATGCAGAGACTTTAAAAACTTATACCAAACAAGTATATGCAAACACCCCTTTCCACGGAAATGATTCTATACAGAAGTATTTTGAAAAAAATCCTATTCCTTCAAAACCCGGCGGTCCAACTCCTATAAAATATGTGTTTTATATAATTAAAGAAAACCGTACGTATGACCAGATTATGGGTGATGTTAAAAAAGGGAATGGAGAGGACTCTCTCTGCATCTTCGGAAGAAGAATTACACCCAACCATCATGC
>JBAVQO010000400.1:0-3727 GCA_049694135.1 Gillisia sp.
GCCATTTCTCACCGTTTACCATATTGGCATATTCGCCGATGGTCATTCCATAGACCACAGGAACGGGATGCATACCTACAAAACTTTTATATTGAGAATTTAGAACCGGCCCATCTATGTAGCCGGCATTTGGGTTTGGCCGGTCAAGCAGAACGAGCGGAATATCGTTTTCTGCGCAGGCTTCCATCACGTAAGTCAGGGTAGAGAGGTAGGTATAAAATCTGGCTCCAACATCCTGCAGGTCAAAAACCATAACTTCTATATTCTTAAGCTGTTCCGGAGAGGGTTTTTTGTTATTTCCATAAAGAGAAATTACCGGCAATCCTGTTTTTATATCTTTTCCGTCGGTTATCGTTTCGCCGGCATCGGCAGTGCCTCTAAAACCGTGCTCGGGAGCGAACACTTTTTTTATGTCCACCTGCAGGGCCAGTAGCGAATCTATAAGAGAAACATAATTTTTGGGATCCAGATTTCTACTTCCTTTTCTAAAAACCACGCTGCCTGCATTCGCTACAATTCCCACCTTTTTTCCTTTTAAAAGAGGTGAATAGTCAGCAATCCGGTTGGCTCCCACGACTATTTCTGAAGAAGAATCGTTTTGCTGTACCGGCTTTTTCTGAAAAGGTACCGGTGTGGAATCCTGTGTTTTTCCTGAATTTCTTCCGCAGGCCAGAGTAGTGAAAAAAAAGAATAAAACCGTACTTTTGAAAAATCTGAAAATCATAGACCCGCCTTGAATTTTGAATTTTTTATAGCCAAACGGCTCATAAGTGCAAAGAAATATAAAAGTAGCATTTCGGCCCCAATAATAAAAATTGCGATCGCCGCAATTGCCATTGGTGTAATTATGATGTTGGTTTCTTTTGCTACCGGCCTGGGCCTACAGGTAAAAATTCGGCAGAAAATCGCAGCTTTCAATGGCCATATTTTAATTGAAAGTTACGATAACAACAGTTCCGAGGTTTCGCTGATGCCGGTTAGCAAGAAACAGGATTTTTACCCGAAATTCAATAATATTAGCGGGATAAATCACGTGCAGGCGGTGGCTACCAAAGCGGGAATCATTCGTACTCCCACAGATTTTGAAGGAGTGATTGTAAAAGGAGTAGGGTCTGACTTTGAATGGAAGAATTTCAAGGATTTCCTGGTGGCAGGGGAGCTACCGGATTTTTCGGGGAAACTGAATGAAGACGTTTTGATCTCGCAATATCTGGCCAACAGGTTGGGATTCAAGGTAGGCGATAAGGTAGTGACCTATTTTCCGCGGGAAAATTTTAATAAAAATCCGTTGCTCCGGGTTTTTAAAGTCAAAGGAATTTATAACTCAGATTTTCAGGAATTCGACCGGCTTTATATGCTGGCGGATATTAGGCACATTCAAAAATTGAATAACTGGAACGAAGACCAGGTGGGAGGTTTCGAGGTGTTTATAGATGATTTTAACAAGCTGGACGAAAAAGGCGGAGAGGTGTATGAAAATACCGACTCGTTCTTGGATGTTCAAACTATAAAGACTAAATATTCTTCTATTTTTGAATGGCTTTCATTATTCGACTTTAACATTGCCCTGATAATAGGAATTATGATTCTGGTGGCAGGAATAAATATGATTACTGCGCTGCTGGTCCTCATTCTGGAACGCACTCAGATGATAGGGATTCTAAAAGCCCTGGGGAGTAAAGACTGGAGCATCCGAAAAATATTTTTATACAATGCCTCTTATTTGATTTTACTCGGCCTATTTTGGGGAAATTTAATAGGATTGGGCCTTCTTTTTCTTCAGAAGTATTTTAAACTCTTTCCTTTAAATCCCGAAACCTATTATGTTAGCAATGTGCCGGTTTACATAGGCTGGGAATATATACTGGCGGTAAACCTGGGAACGCTGCTGCTTTGCCTTTTAATGTTGCTGGTGCCCTCAATTATTATTTCCAGGATTTCGCCTGTAAAAGCGATGAAATTCGATTAGGCGTTAAACATTTGTGAGAAAAGAAAGCTTTCTTGGAAAGGTTTTAGAAGACGACTACCTTTGCAGCTGAAAAATTTACTATGACTTACGCAGAAAATATTTTAGGTACCATAGGAAACACGCCTCTTGTAAAGATGAACGCGCTTGTTAAAGAAGTGGATGCCCTTGTACTTGCCAAATATGAAACGTTTAACCCCGGCAATTCGGTTAAAGACCGAATGGCTGTAAAAATGATTGAAGAGGCTGAAAAAGAAGGACTCTTAAAGCCGGGAGGTACCATTATTGAAGGAACTTCAGGAAATACGGGAATGGGTTTGGCTTTAGCGGCGATTGTGAAAGGGTACAAAATGATCTGCGTCATGAGCGACAAGCAGAGTAAAGAAAAAATGGACATTCTTAAGGCCGTGGGAAGCAAAGTTGTGGTATGTCCCACAGATGTGGCTCCCGAAGATTCAAGATCTTATTATTCAACTTCAAAACGCCTGGCTGAAGAAACTCCTAATTCCTGGTACGTAAATCAGTACGACAATCTTGCCAATACCAAAGCACATTATGAAAGTACCGGCCCCGAAATCTGGGAACAGACCGACGGGAAAGTAACTCACTTTGTGGTGGGCGTGGGAACCGGAGGAACAATTTCCGGAGTTGGCCGCTATCTGAAAGAAAAAAATCCGGAAGTAAAAATATGGGGTGTGGATACGTATGGTTCGGTTTTTAAAAAATATCACGAAACCGGGATTTTTGATGAGAAAGAGATCTATCCGTATGTTACCGAAGGGATTGGTGAAGATATCCTGCCGAAAAATGTGGATTTTAGCATTATAGATGGCTTTACCAAGGTAACCGATAAAGACGCTGCCCTCTATACCCGAAGACTCGCCCAGGAAGAAGGAATGTTTTTAGGAAATAGTGCAGGAGCGGCTATAAAAGGGCTGCTTCAATTAAAAGATAAATTTAAAAAAGACGATGTGGTAGTGGTTCTTTTTCACGACCATGGAAGTCGATACGTGGGAAAAATGTTCAATGACGAATGGATGAAAAAAATGGGTTATATAGAATAACACCATAATTTTTCAGGAACTTTTGAAATGGTAAAATCTGGTTAAAAGCTTCCGGAATAGCTTAAAATCTGTTACTTTTCATCTAAAATCCTTACATGAAAAATGTTTTCTTTCTTTTTATTCTCGTTCTAATTTCCGGCTGTAGTTCCAGTTCCAAAACTTCCGCCACCTCTGCAACTCCTGTTTCCGCGAAAAAGTACAGTTACCTTGCGTTGGGTGATTCTTATACCATCGGCGAAAAAGTGCAGGAAAATGACCGATGGCCGGTGCAACTGGTGGCGGAATTAAATGAAAAAGGCTATAGTGTGGCACCTCCAAAGATAATTGCCAAAACGGGGTGGACCACGATGGATCTTATTCAGGGAATGAATTCCAATCTTGCGGTACAAAAAGATTACGATCTGGTCTCTATTCTTATCGGTGTGAATAATCAATACCAGGGACAGGATATTCACAAATACGAGAAAGAACTTCGGGAGATCTTCAGAAGGGCGATAGATCACAGCAAAACCATGGAAAAAGGGGTTTTTGCGGTAAGCATTCCCAATTATGGGGTTACACCCTTTGGACAGCCGCGTGAAGAACAGATCACGAAAGAAATAGCCGATTATAATGCCGTTTTCGCAAGAGTTGCTGCCGATTTTAATGTAGATTTTTATAACATCACCCCGATTTCTGAAGAGGCGAAGAATAATCC
>JBAVQO010000401.1:0-3256 GCA_049694135.1 Gillisia sp.
GTATACCGCAAATGGCGGGTTTCCCAAAGAAGGATTCCAAAAAGAAGCTAAGTTTGCTTCGTCATTCCTCCTCGCAAAGACGTCTTCGAAAAGAAACCTAAGTTTGCTTCGGCTTCGCTCGCAAAGATGTTTTTTTCCTAACTTTATTTATGCGGAAATCCCACGTATATATCACAACAACTAAGCGAAATACTGCTTTATATACGGGAGTAACTTCCAACCTGGTGAAGCGGATACATCAGCATAAAACTAAATTCTATAAAAAATCTTTTAGCGCCAGATATAATTGTGATAAACTGGTTTACTTTCAGGAATTTGCAGATATACGTGTTGCAATTGCTTATGAAAAGAAGTTAAAAGCCGGGAGTAGAACAAAGAAAGAGAATCTTATAAATGAAATGAATCCGGAATGGGAAGATTTGGCGGATGGTTGGGTTTTTGATTTTTGAGAGGGATTTTTGCTAACATGTCTGGAGGAAAGAACCTAAGTTTGCTTCGGCTTCGCCTCGCAAAGACGGTCCTGTGTCTCCCGGAAAAAATACCTAAGTTTACTTCGTCGTTCCTCCTCGCAAAGACAGTATTTTCTTGTAAAACTTTATATTCTTTTCAACTACCATTCTGGCTGAAAACTTTTCTTCTACCCTTATTCTGGCTGCTTTTCCCAATTTCTGGCAAAGGAACGGATCGTTTAAAAGTTTTAGAATTTTTTCTGCAAATGCTTTATGATCCTCAGGGTTTTCAGCAAAGCCTGTTTGTCCGTTGATCATGACTTCTTCTGCCCAGCCTATGTTTGAGGTTACTAAAGCCTTTTCCATGGCCATGGCCTCAATCCACGTCATAGGGAGCGCTTCGGCAAAACTTGGGAGAACTACCACGTGAGCTTTTGCGAGCTCGTTTTCCACATCTTCATATTTTAAATTCCCAAGCCATTTGATTTTCTGGCTGGCTTCACGACTTAATAGCTGAATCATAAGATGTTTGGTGGAAGTCCCGGTTTTATAGTCGGGAACATCTTTACCGGCCATAATAAGTTGTGCATTAGGCTGAAATTTAACCACTTCATTAAATATTTCTGCCAGCTCCAACACCCCTTTTTTGCGGATGATACTTCCGAAATACAGAATGGTTTTTGGAATTATCGGTACCGCCAGAGGTTGAAATTTTTCGGTATTTATCGAATTGGGAATCACTGTGATCTCTTTTTCTAAGCTGAAGAGTTCTTTGGATTTTTGAGCGGTGAATTCACTTACCGAAAGCAGGTGATCTGCTTTTTGAAGTGCCTGTTTTTCAAACCAGTAATTTTTCTTTTTCTGTGGGCGATGTTCAAGAGCACAAAAATAGGTGTCGGTGCCGTTCATCCGGATTACCAGAGGGCATTTCAGTTTCATAAAAGCCGTGATTCCAGTCCAGTCGGGTGCTTCCAGCGCATCTATATGATCTTCAACTATATATTTATTTAGATATTTCTGAAGATATTTCCGGTACGAATACCAGCCGGAAAAATGATAATTTTTCTGTTGAATAAAGTGAAATTTAATTCCTTTTTCTTCAAAAATGGTATTCTCTTGCTGGGCGTAGATAAAAATCGAAATTTTTATTCCTTTTTCAGAAAGCGCTAATGCCATATTTTTTATACTGGAGCCGATACCTGCGGATGCTTTGGCAAGCGGATGTGGATATTCGGGAGTTAAAAAGGCCAGGTGCATCATTCAGTAATTTTTTCCAGGGCATTCCATATTCTTTCCGAAGCTTTATAGGCAGGCGACAGATTTATTTTCTCAAACCAATGTTTCGCCTGTTCAATTTGTTTATCGGGATTGGAAACTGCATTTTCAAGTTTAGCCGGGATTTCTTCTTTCAATGTCAACCAAATGACAGCCTCTTCAGAAGGCATACTTCTGAAATGAACAAAATTATAGACTTTTTGCGGATGCCAACCGGAATCGGATTTATCTTCAACTTCATAATTCAGATAAAGACAGGGCTTGTTAAAAAGCGCCGCGTCAAAAACCATAGAAGAAGCCAGGTTGATAACCGCTTCAGAATGATAAATCGTATTTACCAGTAGTTTTAAATCTGCTTTAGTGGGCAATATCATATTCCAACTGTCACCGGTTTTTTCCCATTTTGGAGCTATAGGAACGATCAGAGTCTTATATTTTTTTAATACGGAATCATATCTGTCTGAAAAATCGACAGGACATCTTCGGAAGATAATTCCCAGCTTATTTCCATCAATATTAAGTTTTTCTACCGCTTCGGCAATATCCCGTAAATACTGAGGATCATCAGGACAGGTGGTTTTATCGTCACCGCTAAAAAGCAGGTATTTTCTAGAAAGTTCTAAATTATGTTCTTTAAAGAATTCATCCCGATCCAGAAGTAAAGCTGTATCAAAATGCGGTTCAAATTGTGGACTTCCGGTTATAAAAACCGTTTCTTTTTGGATAAAAGGATAATATTTTAACAGCTCCTGCTTCATATATTCGCTCCAAACACAATAAAAATCGGGCTGGATGACCATAGTGGCTTTTGGCAGGTTATCCCAGGAAAATATAAAAGTTCCCGTTGGAATACCCAGATCCTGCGCCGCTGTCAAGGGAGCAATTGCATTAACCGGCCGCTGATTGGTACAAAAAACAAGATCCGGTTTTTCCTGTTGCAGTGTTTTTATGCATTGCCTGTAAAAAGCACTTTTTCGTTCCGAATCTTTTAATCGCTTCCGAAGAATTTCCAGCCCTTTTTCTCCGTTATAGGTGGAAACGAGTTTTGAAACCAATGCGGTTTTGAAGCGGGATTTTAACTTTCGGGAGGTGGAAGGGAATTTATAAGTTTCATATACAGGATCGTTGAATTTTTCCTGAAAATGATTCAGTTCCGCTTCAATTTTCGCGCGCTTTAATAAATCCGTAAGCGCTCGAGGTTTTGGCCGTAATTTTATTTCAGAATAACCCATTTCAGCAAGATCGAAAGGAGTAAGGTTCCAAAATTTAATTTCCCATCCCAATTTTTCACCCTGTTCCACAAAAGAGGTGAAAGCAAAATTGCGCAGTCCCACGCCATCGGGTAAAAGAATCAGGATTTTTTTTGGTTTCGGGGACATACTAAGTAGTGAGGTTCAAATATAGAAAAGAAATTTTCATTGATCGGGATTCATTGTTCGTTGTTTGTTGTTCGTTTAGGTTATATCTTTAAAATTGCTGAAATTTAAAAAGATAACGGATAAAGCATCGGAGATATGTCGACTATAAAAGAA